>JAYUYX010000195.1:0-4067 GCA_043752205.1 Chitinophagaceae bacterium | reverse complement strand
ATGATTTTACAACAACCTGATCTGTTGCTGCTCGATGAACCTACCAACCACCTTGATCTTCCTTCTATCGAATGGCTGGAAAAATATTTAACGCACTATCAGGGTTCTGTAGTAATTGTAAGCCATGATAAATATTTTTTGAACCGGATGGTAACAAAGATTGTAGAGGTGTACCAGCAACAACTGCATATCTACAATGGCAATTTTGATTATTATGAAAAAGAAAAAGCCATCCGCATAGAAATGCAGCAAAAGGCTTACGAGAACCAACAGGATTATATCAGGCAAAATGAACGGTTGGTAGAACGTTTCAGAGCCAAAGCCAGTAAAGCGGCTATGGCGCAGAGCATTATGAAAAAATTGGATAAGCTGGATCGTATTGAAGATTCAGAAATAGAACGACCTGATATCCGTATCAATTTCCGGGTGGATAAAACACCGGGCCGGGTATTAGTTGAATTAAAAAATGTTTCCAAAGCCTTTGGTGATAATGTTATTATTGAAAACTCTACTATTGAAATTGACCGGGGCGATAAGATTGCACTGATAGGTGCCAATGGAAAAGGTAAGTCGACCCTGCTACGCATACTTGCCGGCGTGGAAAATTTCAGCAAGGGAGAAAGAAAATGGGGACATAATGTAGAAGAAAGTTTTTATGCGCAGCACCAGCTGGAAGCATTGAATGTAAATAATACCATACTGGATGAAATGAGAGAATGCGGCAGCCAGATGAATGATCTGGAACTTCGTGGATTGCTGGGTTGCTTTCTTTTTAGTGGTGATGATGCAGATAAAAAAATTAAAATATTAAGCGGTGGCGAAAAAGCGAGGGTGGCATTGGCAAAAGTTATTGTAAGTAAAGCAAACTTCCTGATGTTGGATGAACCGACTAACCACCTTGATATGCACAGTTGCGATCTGCTGATTGATGCATTAGATAAATATGGCGGTAGTATGATTTTGGTAAGTCATGACCGTTATTTTGTTTCTAAAACAGCTAATAAAATCTGGGAAATAGTTGATCATGAAATAAAAGAATTTAAAGGCGGTTATGAAGAATGGGTGGCCTGGAAAGAAAGAATGGCAAAACAGGAAGCTGAATTGAAAAAGGGATTGGTAACCAAGGATAAGGGACAAGGAAAACACAAAGAGCAGTCGTCAAAAAATCAACCAGCGGCACAGCCGGATAAAAAAACAGAAGAAGCTAATAAAAAAGGACAGCCTCTTTCAAAACAAGTCAATAATTCTATAGATAAAGAAGCAAAAAAAGAACTGCAGAAAACACAAAAGCAATTTCAGCAGTTGGAAGAAAGGATAGCTGGATTAATTAAACAAAAGGCGGCATTTGAAGCAGCCCTGATTGACCCGGCCATTTATTCCGATAAAGAAAACTTTCTTGAAGCAGAAACGGCATTTAAAAAAGCAGATATGGAATTAAAAAGCCTGAATAGTGAATACGAAAAGGTTTTTGAAAAGATCATGGAACTGGAGCAGAAGTAATTCCCGATTTATCCATACCACTTCAAAAAATAATTTTATTATTGATCAGGTAATAATTTCCTCACATTTTTTTTACGTTATTGTTTCTTAAAATAACAGGTACACCCTGTTTATTTAGATTTAATAGATAATCACCGGTTTGTTTTAATAGCAACAAAACCCATACTATCCTTATACAGCAATGGTAAAAGAGTATTTCTATTCTCAAAATATGTAAGTCTGTTGCTTAAAAATTCCACCAGCTTTCCCCGTAAATTTAAAAACCTTTCTTGTGGCATTATTTGTGTTATCCAAACAAATCAGGTTCAGATTATTTGTTTTACTATTTATCCCTATTAAAACATATTTTCTGGATTGCCTGAATTTTATTTAAATAATCAAAATCAAAAAAATGATGAAAAAATTATTAACATCCCTGCTGGCAGTAGCTATCGTTACTTCCACCATTAGTCTTACATCCTGTAAGCAGAAAATGTCTGATGCAGATATTAAAGCAAATGTAGAAACAGCATTAAGAGCAGACCCGATGTCTGCCGGAACAATGGTTGCAGTAAATGATGGGGTAGCTACCATCACCGGCGAATGCAAAGATGATATGTGCAAAGCTTCTTGCGAGAAAACAGTAGCAGGAGTAAAAGGTGTAAAATCAGTAGTAAATAATTGTATGGTTATGCCACCGATGGCACCTCCCCCGGTAATAACTGCTGATGATCCGCTTACAAAATCTGTGAATGATGCATTAACTGCTTTTCCTGGCGTTACTGCTACAGTAATTGATGGTACGGTAACATTAATGGGCCAGGTAGCCAAAGCCGACCGTCAAAAATTAATGATGGCCGTTCAGGCTTTGAAACCTAAAAAAGTTGACGCATCCGGATTAACTAATAAATAAAAAAGGAGAACCGTATTATGTCAATAGCAATAACAGATAAATACAAAGAATTAACCAATACAGCAGTAACCGCTGGTGTTACAAATCTTCAGGTGAGGGAACAAGATGGTGTTCTATATGTAGATGGAGATGCTTCTGGTGGAGTAAAGCAGCAATTATGGGATATCTATGCGAAATTAGATCCTGATTATATATCAGGTGATATGGTATTAAATATAAACAGCGTTGCCGGTGTGTTGGAAGGTGCCAAGTTGAAAGTTAATACAAACCGTAGTAACCTCAATATTCGTAAAGGCCCCGGAACAGACCATGAAATAGTGGGCAAAGCAGCCCGTCATGAAATAGTAACATTGGTTAGCAAAGAAAATGACCAATGGTGGGTTATTAAAACGGATAATGGCGAACAGGGTTATTGTTTTACCCAATACCTTACTCCGGTACAAGCTTAATTTTTTATTATAGCGTGTATAAAAGGTTGTCAATTTAATGGCAACCTTTTTTTTCGTAACTTTTATTTCTAAAATAAAAAAGTTATGAAATCAAAACTGATATTACTGACTATTCTATCATTCATTGCAGCATCGCTGGCCTTCCGCTTAAAAGAATATAAAAACCAGACGGGAATAATCTCACCCGTAGAGAAATTTACAAAAAGTAACATCGTTGGTTGCAGCCCGGACTGGAATGAATTAAAAGAATGGATAGAAGAATTTGATATTCCTCCTATTCCAGGTGCTGGTAATTATAAATGGAAAATCAGTACTTCAAACGATAGTGCCCAGTACTATTTCAACCAGGGCATTAATATGTATTACAGTTTTCATATCATTGAATCAATGGCTTCTTTTAAAAAAGCTGCAAAGTTTGATCCTGCTTGCGCCATGTTGCAATGGGCACAGGCATTGGCTTATGGTCCTAATATTAATGATCTTGGATATGCTGCATCTCCTGATGCGTTGACCGCAAGCGATAAAGCTGTTGAGCTTAGTGTCAATAATACTGATAAAGAAAAAATATTAATACTTGCACAACGAATCCGTTACTCTGCCGATTCTACACAATCAAGAGAAAAATTGAATCAGTTATATGTTAATAAAATGAAAGAAGCATATACAAAATATTCTGCCGATGCCGATGTGGCAGCGTTATATGTTGATGCATTGATGTTACAACACCCCTGGAATTTATGGGAGATGGGCGGCACACCCAAACCCTGGGAGCCATTAATTCAACAAGTGCTGGAAAAAGTATTAATAAAAACACCTAATCACCCCGGGGCCAATCATTATTACATTCATGTAATGGAGCCTTCTCCGTATGCCTATAAAGCTATACCCAGTGCAGACAGGTTAGGTAAACTAACACCTGGTTTATCACACACTGTACACATGCCTTCGCATATTTATCTGCGAACAGGTAATTATACAAAGGGTGTTGCTGTAAATGAAGCGGCAGTTAACAGTTATAAAAAAACAATCCCTTTATATGCACCTGTTACCAATGCTGATTTTCTATATGTCATACATAACCTGCACATGCAAACAAATAATTCCATGCTGGCCGGACGTTCCGCTTATTCTTCATGGGCTGCAAAAGAAACAGTAAAGAGTATTCAAAAAGATTATTTGTTAATTCCGGAAGCTCTCGGCAACTATGTACAATATATTTATATGAC
>JAYUYX010000194.1:0-4069 GCA_043752205.1 Chitinophagaceae bacterium | reverse complement strand
TTATCATTTTTAAAATTTTATGTTATGTATCATTTATTCTGTTACACTGCTTCTTGTCAGGTTTGGGTTTGCGCTGCTAATGGTTGGCATATTTATGTCAGTCATGGTGTTGTTATTGGTCGTTATCGTTATCCGCCTCCCGGTTCTAAGCGTTGGTTAGCAATGCTTCCTTAGTTTTAGCCCTTCGTGGCTTTTTTTGTTTTGATTCAAATGGATCTATCTGCTGCGCAAATTGAAAAGAAGCTGCCTGAAACACTTTACCCATCCATGACAATTGCAGCAATTGTCGTTTCTCCAATAGCTGCAATTGAAAACCCCCACCGCAGCCAAACGCAAAAAAATAACGGCTCGTTCCTCACCAATTATTTTATTTGCGTATCGCTCCATCCTACGCTTCTTAATATTGTCTGCAAGCAGTTTCTATTGCGGGCTATGCCACTTCGTTCTATAGCCCTCATTAAGCCGGGCTAAGTTGTCTGCGGTTGCAGCGGCCCGAAGAAAAAAACACACGCCACACTTAGCCGCCGCACTGAGCCTGCCGAAGTGTGTCATGGTTTTGCAAACCCTTCGCTGCCCCGCAGTCCGTCGGCTATTTTTTTATTTTTTCATTATGGTGGCTACGCCTTTCTGTAGTGTAAAAAATAAAAAAGCCTCCTCCACATTTTTAGCACGGTCGCTACGGCGGTTTATCCTGATCACAAATGCCATCGCAAAACCGCCTGCTCCCTATGCGCCCCCTGCTGTTGTCTTGCTGCACTGGCGCAGCCCTATGAGTTGCTTTTTGTGTGAAAGCCCTGCTTATAGCTTAGCTATGCCTGACCACACAAAAAGCAGCCACGTTGTGTTGTGGGCTTCATGGCTTGCCCCTCGCCGTTCCGCTACGCTTCACTTTTAAGTCAGGGCAAGCCATTCCCGCCCTCACCCAGCAAGCCAAGGGCGCAGTGGGGGGCGCAGGTCGGCAGTGACAGCAGGAAGTGAACAGTTGATTTTCATTAACAACCAAAGACAGAAATACAACTGTAAAATTTTGAATCCATTTGTCAGGTTCACCAGGAAACCATCCAAAAGAATAAAGTATAAAAAAAGACCGCAAAAATACCAATGCAGCCAAACGCACCAAGCCTGCAAAAAAAACAAAAAGACAGCCGCCATAAACACAGCCCCAACGCACAAAGCCAACATTTATGCGGCTTCTGCTTTTGGTTTTTTTATCTGCATTGCTGATGCAACTGCTTTCTTTTTTTTCCTTTTTTCTTTTAAAATAAATTTTATTAAGATGAAAAATGCAAATCACTTCTTCGGTTCTCACAACGGTTCAGAAAATTTCTTTTGCCACAAACCTTCATTGATTCTTTATACAGATGGTGTGAAGGAATTAGCAGAAGGCTGTGGTGCTTACTGGCTTATTGATCTAATAATAAGCCAACAATGCCACAGGGATATTAACCTTGAACGCTTCCAGGTGTGGGATTTAAAGAGAGTAAAGGACAATGCCTTTACAATTCTTGCAACAGATGGGAACCACAACAACGTAACAAGTCAGGAAATCCCCTTCAGTGATTTCCCTTATGATCTTGCAACGCTTTGGCTGGTAGATGGCTGCCTGATGTTGCCAAGCGAATACTAAAACAAAAACCCCACCGAAAGGGCGGGGCCATTTTTTGAACTGAAGAATGAACAAAGATGTTCAGGTAATTTAACTCAGAAGCAATACCACCACTGAATTAATGAAATCTAATATTCCGTTTAACATGGCTTTAAATTTTATGGTTATAAAAATTGTTTCCTTTAACCACGACTTTTACAGGCCGGACACTTTCACCAGTGACAGCGGATTAAATGCACCGTTTTTCAAAGGATACATTTGTCCGTTTACTTCCTGGTAAAACTCAATTCCTAATGCAAGGAACAAAGGGTGTGTACTGTTGGCAGTAACAGTGTTTACAAGGCTGATTACTGCGGTTGCAGCGGCATCCCACGGCAGTATAGCGGTTGCTTGTGCATCCATTACAAAAGTTTCATTTTCAAAATCAACTTCTGCACCGGCAGAAACAATTTTGAAATGAGTAGTACCTCCGGGAGCAGCAAGCATGTTGATGGGCACGAATGCAGGAATATTTGAGGTAAGAGTACCGGCCACCCTGTCAATGGTTCCGGTGAAGGGTGCGTACAGAGTAGTTCCGAGTTTGCCACTGATGTTAAACTCAAAACCTTCCAGCAATTCTGCTTCGCCATCAATCACATTGCGTTGACCACGGGGATTGGTAAGATCTTCCTGGATTACTTCAACCATTTTTTGAGTGAGGCGGCTTACCATCCGGCTGTCTGAAGCATTTTGCAACATTGCACGGATTGCATTACGCAAAAGCTTTCCAGCTTTTCCGGCTCTTCCAAACTCTTCACCGTTTTCACGGGTCCTTTGAAAGGCAGGATCATTGGCAATTTTGTCAGCAGATACTCCGCCTTTTTCTCTTGCCAGATAACCATCCAAAGTTGATTTGTAGAAAGTAATACCTCCGATAGTACCGTCTAATTTGATAATTCCTTTTTGCTTTGCCATCGTAAAAAATTTATTGGGTTAATAATTTGTTTCAATTTTTTTGCTGTGTTATTAGCATTTGAAAACAAAAATAGATTGACAATAAAGCCCCAACAAATGTGCAAGGTCATCCGTTCCGTTTATGCCACATTATTCCAACTAACACCATTTTACCGCCTTCAAAAAATGATTATCTTTGCTATGGATTACTCATATCAAAGCCATAGCCGAAGTATGGATAGTGTATGAAAAAGTTATTTGATTAATGAACAGACTGTGTATTTATCCGAAGGACATTCAGATCATCACAGGAAGAAGCGACAGGTATGGCAGAAAACTTATCAAGAAGATTAAAGAGCATTTCAAGAAGCAACAACACCAGGTTGTTACTGTTGAAGAGTTCTGCCAGTACATGGGATTACAACAGGAAACTGTTGCCCGGCAGTTACGTTAACTCGTAATGCTTAAATTCGCAGACCCTATGATGCGGACTCGCACTCTCTATACTCAATAATTTTTATTCTTTTGTTTGTGCAGCAATTGCACTTGGTTTAGCTAATCTTGTTGGCTATATGTTGCCCAATCCGCTGAAAGCCTTGATACATCAGTAACTTGTATCTTCTGTATTGGAAAGTAAACTAAATGTTTCAATGTACTGGATAATTGACAGATTGTTTATTCCCTTGTTGTAAAATTTGTAAAATAATTAAAAGAAGATTGCGATATAAATGGCAAATTCTAATTACAATCCTCCGAAATTAAATAATAGCAAAACACTTTGTGGTATACTCCAGAATTTTAAGAAAGCATTAATCAAGTTCTAAGTTCAATTTTAAATGCAAGACTTAAATAAGAATAAAAATTTCCAGATTGATCATCGCCTGTTGCTGTCCATCCCTGACCACCAATCGAAGGTAAATGATTATAGTTAATGGCAACTTCACCAACGCCCACAAGACCGCTTTCGCTTTTTAAACAAAAACCGTAAGACATTCCTTTCTCAAGATGCTGGCCTGCAAGTGGGAAGGCGATCCATTTCCCTGTATCTTTTTTTTTAAATTCTACGAACGAAGTCTTTAACGCTGGTCCCAGGTTTTATGGTCAACATCAAATGCAAGTAAAGTAAGTTGAACAGGACCATCGTTGGTAGTATGGGCCGAAAGCACCTCAATGCTATCCAGCTCCCCTTCGCTTGGGCAAACAAAGGTTTGTCCACTTATCCTGCCCCTGGTTTCACCATGCCGGTGACCTATCCATGATGTAGTGTTATTTCTTTCCTGCTGTACAACAGCTTTTAATTAGTTTTCATACGGTTTAAATTTTAATTGTAATGAATGTTTGCCGGTGCAGGATTATAAATCCAACAATTTAATCGTACAAAAATTGTACTTGATCATTTAAATATTTTTGTTAAAAATGGAAAGAGATTTTTTTAAATGATATTTTTAAACATTTGTCATTCAGTGAGTTAATAAAAAAAATTAGCAGAATAGAAAACATCATTTATATAAAAATTCGTGTAAATTAAAA
>JAYUYX010000193.1:0-22671 GCA_043752205.1 Chitinophagaceae bacterium | reverse complement strand
ATACCATGATACTAACGATTGCTAAAACTGTTTCTGACACTGCAATTGCTATATATACTCCCAAAGGCCCCATTTTTAAAAACTTAGCCAACAGATAAGCAAGGGGTATTTGTAAAGCCCAAAAAATAAATAGATTAATATAAGTTGGGGTTTTTGTATCCCCTGCGCCGTTGAAGGCCTGACTTATGATCATTCCGTAGGCAAAAAATACATAGCCTATTGCCAATATGTGCAGGCATTGCGTTCCGGCTTTTATAGCATCTCTATCTGAAGTAAAAAAACGCATTAATGGCTCTCCAAATAAGAAAAAGATCACAGCAACTACTGCAAAAAAGCAAAATGCAAGAAAAGCTGTTCTCCATACCGATTTTTCAGCTCTTTCTGGCTTGTTGGCTCCCAGGTTTTGTCCCACCAGGGTAGCAGCAGCATTAGCCAGACCCCAGGCTGGCAAAATAGTGAATATGCATATCCTTATCGCCGTTCCATAACCCGATACGGCTGCAGTACCTGATTCTGCAATGATCATAGCTAAGAATATCCAGCTACAACTTCCTATGATGAACTGGAACATCCCCCCGGCAGAGGTTGAAAGAATATTGCGGATGATGCTGAGATTTACGCTGAATTGTGCTTTGGTTATTTTAATCAATGCTTTGCCATTGAACAGGTGATAAAACTGGTACAGTACTCCGCAGGACCGACCAATGGTAGTAGCTACAGCAGCGCCTAACAAACCCATTTTAGGGAAAGGCCCGACACCTAATATTAACAGGGGATCTAAAATAATATTTATAGCATTTGCAATTATCAAAGCTCTCATGGCAATGGATGCATTCCCGATTCCTCTGAACACAGCATTGTTTATAAATAGCAATACAATTACAATATTACCGGTAAGCATTACCTGGGTAAAACGGTAGTTTTCTTCTGCAACTGCAGCCGATGCTCCCATCAGCATTAATATTTCCTTTGGAAAAATAAAGCCGATGATGCTGATGATCACAGACAGGAATGACCCAAATAAAATTGCCTGTACTGCAATATCGGAAGCTGCAGAAAAATTCTTTTCGCCGGCACGCCGGGCTACCAATGCAGTTACACCAATTGATAAGCCCCATGCTACTGAATATAAAATGGTTAACGACGCCTCTGTAAGTACTACGGTAGAAGAAGCCTCTACCCCTACTTTATTTACAAAATAAATATCAACAATGGCAAACAACGATTCCAGCAGCATTTCCACAACCATGGGAATTGCCAATAAAAAGATTGCCCTGTCAATGCTTCCGGTTGTAAAATCTTTTATATCTCCTTTTAGCGCCTGTTTTAATAATTTAAAAAATGAATGAAGTTTTGTTGATGAATATGCCATGATCGTATAAAATAAAAATGAAGTGAATAGGTTAAGTGTAATGCAGTATTGCATTGCAAGAGTAGCGAACTAAGGAAACAGAAGATTTTCCTTAGATGATTAAAAACTTCATAGCAGTAAATTGTAGAGAACAAATATATAATCTTTATTCTTTCTGCAATCTGCATCGTTGATTTTTACGCTACTTTTTTTTGAAATGCCTATATTTGCAGCCGATTTTGAAATGATAGCTCATTTTAAAAATCAAAGCTGGGTCCGGTAGCTCAGCTGGATAGAGCATCAGCCTTCTAAGCTGAGGGTCATTGGTTCGAATCCAATCCGGATCACAAAAAGAAAGAGTCGCTATTATGGTGGCTCTTTTTTATTTTTATAAAAACTTAAAGTATGGAAGTTAAAATAGAAGCCTCCTGGAAAGAGGTATTAAAAAATGAATTTACCAAGCCATACTTTCAGCAGATCGTTACTTTTTTAAAGACAGAAAAAGCTACAGGCAAAATTATTTATCCTCCAGGCCCATTAATTTTTAATGCATTTAATCAAACAGCTTTCACTAAGTTAAAAGTTGTTATTCTTGGTCAAGATCCTTACCACGGCGAGGGGCAGGCGCATGGTTTAAGTTTTTCTGTTCAAAATGGAGTTAAGCCTCCCCCCTCTTTAGCGAATATTTTTAAAGAGATACAAAATGATATTGGAATTGCCATGCCGGTACAATATGGTAATTTAACCCGCTGGGCCGAGCAGGGGGTTTTGTTATTAAATGCAGCACTTACCGTAAGGGCCAATGAACCTAACAGCCATGCTAAATTTGGCTGGGCCGAATTTACAGATGCCGTGATTCAGAAAATATCAGATGAAAAAAAAGGGATCGTATTTTTGCTTTGGGGAAAATTTGCACAGGAAAAACAAATGCTTATTGATGAAACCAAACATATTGTTTTAAAAGCAGCACACCCTTCCCCGTTTTCTGCTGATAAAGGATTTTATGGGTGCAAACATTTTTCCAAAACAAACGAATTCTTAACTAAACAGGGCATTTCACCAATTGACTGGAAATTACTGACACCATAAAAAAATGAACATTTTAAAAAATATATTCGGAAGAATTTGGGCTTTATGGGGATTAATAACTTTTTTAATTACGTTCCTGATAATTTTTCTTCCTTCTATGCTATCCAACCTTATGCCTGATCCAAAAGGACAGAAATATTTTATCGCAGTTTCAAAATTGTGGATGAATGTGTGGCTGTTCCTGGTGGGGTGCCCGGTTAAAGTTACCGGTAAAGAAAATTTCAAATCAGGGGTTTCTTATATTGTTGTCTTTAATCACAATGCTTTGCTGGATGTTCCCTTATCTGCACCCTATGTACCAGGTGCAAATAAAACCATTGCAAAAGCATCGTTTGCAAAAGTTCCTTTGTTTGGTCAGTTTTACAAAAAAGGTTCCGTGCTGGTTGACAGGAAAAATGAAAGAAGCCGCAGCAAAAGTTTTGATGTGATGAAAAAAGTATTAGCAAACGGGATGCATATGTGTATTTATCCCGAAGGAGCAAGAAACCGCTCGGGGGAGCCTATTAACACTTTTTATGATGGAGCTTTCAGACTTGCATTGGCTGCAAAAACAGATATCATACCATGTGTGATCATCGGTACAAAAAAAGCAATGCCCATAAATAAAAAATTTTTTCTTTTACCCATACCGCTCAAAATGCATTTTCTTGAAGCTGTTTCTGCTGCAGATACTACTGTTGCACATTTAAAAGAAAGAGTATTTAATGCAATGGTGAAAGACTATGTAGAGAATCTTTAGGCCATAAAAAATTGGAGTTTAGGGGACTATAACAACCTCAACTTTCTAAACCAATTACAGATCATAAAAATACCTCGTCCTGTTTATTTTCAGGTCTCTTAGCAAGCCCGATTTTGGACTGATACTTATATTAAAGGAACGATATTTTCCAACCGGCGATATATTTATGGCCATCTGCCAACAATGCATTTCTCTGCTCAGGTACATACTTAACACACCCAATTGTTTAAGCGTAATATTATAAGACCCATTTAAACCTATCTGCCATTTGGGAGTAAGGTTCAATGTACCTGTCCAACTGATATTTTGTGTAAACAGGGGTTTATAACCTGTATTAAAACCATTGGGAACACGGTTATAATTTAAAGCATATTGAAAACTAAAACTCCACGGTATATTAAAATTTGCAAACTCAGCCGGATTATTGCTGATATAGGCTGCTTCACGCTCATACTCGTTTAAAGGAAGGCCCGAAATAGTGTTAAGTGGATTTACCTGTTGATTCGTTTGCGGCAGCTTTTCACTTTTATCTCCACCCCTGAACTGGCTTTGAATGGCGATATTACCACTCGTTAGTTTACCCAAAGCAACTTTGTCATTCCATACAAGTTTATCAATAAATTCTCCCCTGCTATCCGTTAGATAAGGAACCACAACTGCGCTGGCCGATATACTGATCTTATCAAAAAGATTGGTACGCAGGTTTAAATTAAATGGTTTTAGCTGGAACGAATCTTCCAGGAAATTATAACTGCTTGTAATGCTGAAACCATCTATTAATGTTATTTTTCTAACGGCAGCCTGGCTGGTATCTTTTTTATCTTTTACTTTCATCTGTAAATTATTATCAACTCCAAAACTCAGTCCTCCAAACCTGCCTTCACCAAAAGTTCCAAATATGCTGCGTTCATGCAGGGTAAATCTCTGAAATCTCCCGGACGTGTCTATCTGGGTATTATAATACAAGTGCCGGTTCATATCAGGCTTATAACTTGCCGAAAGGCTGGGCCTTATCTCATGCCGGATAGCCTGTACCTTACTGTTCTTTTTAAAAGTGAACATACCGAATATCCTGGTAGATACGCCCATACCAAAACTCATTTCCCGGGCTGTATAAAATCCTTTATTTATAATGGTGTCCAATTTTTTATCAACACTGTTCCAGCGGCGCATCAATCTTTCCTGGAACCATCTTTCCTGGTAAGAAATATTGGGAGCAAATTGAAAAGCCCCTACCTGTGGTAATGATAACGTGATGGGTATAGTATGGTTTGCTCCCCATTGATAATTTCTTCCAAACTCTTTAAAGAAATTACCGAGGGTATCATAAAAAGAAGAAACGCTACGCACATTGCTATTTAATGCTATTCCTAAATTTTCGTACCAACGATATGCTCCTATTACTTCTTTACGGCGAAGAGGGTAAAGCGTGTTTACATTAAATCCAATATCAGGTAAATTGATATTCACAAGTTTGGTATTGGTATTCTGATTATGATTACCATTTACATTGAGGTTAAACGGTTTGTTTTTCCAGGTTTTTGAATACGTAATGGAAGAGTTTAACTGGTTTTGAAAATTCCGTTGCGGACTGTTTGGCACAGCCGAATTAAAACCACTGCTTCCTGCATTTAAACTTGCATTAAAACTTACACCGGGTCTTGCCTTACTATCGGTATTATGGCTCCAACGTACATTAAAACTCCGGGCACCCGATTTGTCCAGATCTCTCAAATGCAATATATCTAATGCCATGTTTCCCTGGTAGCGGTAACGTTTATAATATCGTGGACTGATATTGGCCGTCCATCCTCCGTAAGAATAAATTGTACCTCTTAAAACAATATCCCAGCGATCGCTCAATACTTTATAATAACCCAGGCCTTCCAATGCAAGGCCTAGCTGGTCGTTAGCATTAAATGAAGGTGCAAGTATGCCGGAACGCCTGCCTGTTTTTAAAGGGTAAATCCCAAAAGGCAGATAAAGTGGAACAGGAACATTTTCAAATTCAGGATGTACAGGCCCGGTAACTGCCATCTTCTGGTTAATGAATTTTATTCGCTTGCTTACAAAAGCAAAATGGGGTGTATCTAAATTACAAGTTGTAAATCTTCCACGATATGCATAAAAAACATCGGCGCTAACTTTTTTTATTTTTTCACCATATACAAAAAGTTCTCCCTGCTGTGTATAGGTGCCCTTTGTAATTCCTTTACCGGTTTTCATGTTAAATCTTATGGTATCACTTACTGTTTTAAAATCGGCCTGGTTAAATGCAGGATATGCAATTACATTTCCATTACTGTCTTTTACCAGGTAAGCACTCACCAGGTTTGTGCGTTGATCAAATTCTATTCTTGGAGCATAAAGTTCATTGTCGAGATATTTAATACTGCTTTGTTTACCATACAAGATTATTTTTTTTGCAGGAATATCAATCACCATCGAATCATCTGCATGATAGGTAACAGGTGCATCGAGTGCATCTTTAGAAGTACGGAAACCAAAAGTGTCTGTTTTAATAATAATGTTGGTATCTGCAATTATTTTCTTAGAAAGGGAATCTGTTTTTACGTTTTGTTTAGTTGCTTTATTTACAGGGATGGTATCATAAGTTAAAAAACTGTGAAAGTAACCTCTGGTAAAACTACCGGCACTACAATTAATCGTTAATGAGAATAACAGCGATAGCAATGCCAATACCAATATATATTTTGCCTTACCTTTGTTCAGTTGGTTCATACTTAAGATTGGCAAAAATAGCCATTATAACAGAATGAAAATGTGAATAATTTTTTTATTGCTAACCCAAATAAACCAAGTTCAATATGCCCATTAACAAAGTGCCTTTTTTATTTCTGTTTGCTGCTTTGCAATTGTTAATATTAAAAGATTTGTCGGCCCAGGCACCTAAGTTAATTAAAACCATTGTTGTTGATGCCGGGCATGGCGGCACAAAAGATCCCGGTGCCATTGGCCAATATGAAAACTCTTTACGCTCTCAGGAAAAAAATGTAACACTTGCCATTGCTTTAAAGCTGGTGGCAGAATTAAAAAAACAAATGCCGGGTGTTAACGTTGTCCCAACCCGTACAACAGATATTTATCAATCTCCTACAGAAAAAGCAAGGATAGCCAATGAAAATAAAGGCGACCTGTTCTTATGCATTCATGCTGACAGCGGCCCTTTAAAGCAAGGGAAGCGGCAGGTTGGAACAAGAACCGTTACCCGATATAAAATATCTTATGTAAAAAAGAAAAAGAAAAAAGTAAAAGTAAGAACCCCCTACGAAGTAGAAGAACCGGTTTACGAATATTTTAAAATGCCGCTTACCAGGAGTGGTACCAGTGTATGGATATTTGCGGCACATAAAACCAGTGATAAATTAAAAGCCATCATGGGTGGTGATGAAAATTTTGAGATAGAAGCAAGTGATGTAGACTCGATAGAAAATACGCTTGATTTTAATACGCCGGAAGGGAGGACGATCGCTGCTATTTATGCAAAAAGATACCAAGAAAGAAGTGACAGGTTGGCCACATTGGTTAATGATGAGGTAGAACAAACGGGCAGGCAATCACTTGGGGTAAGTCAACGCCAAAAAGGAATATGGGTTTTACAGGCAACTAATATGCCTGCTATTTTAATTGAAACAGGCTTTATTAATAACCCCGATGATGAGCGATATATAAACAGCGAAAGCGGCCAGCAGGAACTTGCAGAAGCTATTACTAAAGCGGTACAGCGTTATAAAAAGCAGGTAGAGAGTGCAAACCCTGTTACACAAGTATCTCCTAACAACGGCACAAAAGTTGCAGAAACCATAGCAGCGTACGAAAAAAGGACAATAAAAGAGACTAAGCTAATACAGGTTAAAAGCAATACAGTCAGAGTAGACCTATATGATGATGGCGACATTGATAATGATATTGTATCTGTATATTTCAATAAAGGCCTGGTGGTAGATAAGAAATCATTGACTGCCTCCGCCCATTCATTTTCGGTGACGCTGGTGCCGGGCAAAACGAATGAATTGATACTTTTTGCTGAAAATATGGGGAACATTCCCCCCAATACGGCACTGATGATCATTACCGACGGGGTAGGCAGGCATGAAATACGCTTATCAGCAGATATGAAAAACAACGCTTCGGTAAAATTTGAAATGATTAATATCAAATAAAATGTATGACTTTTACAAACCCGGTTAACTAACAACTGCGATGAAAATTTCAAATGAAACAAAAATAGGTGCACTTACTGCAATTGCTATTGTATTGCTTATACTTGGTTTTACTTTTTTAAAAGGAAAATCTTTTTTTGAGAAGAGTAATACTATCCTTGCAAAGTATACCAATGTACAGGGCCTTGCAACAAGTAACCCGGTAATTATTAACGGCCTGCAGGTAGGTACTGTTTATAGTATTACTACTGATAAAAATATGAAAGAGATATTGGTGAATATGAATATGACCAAGGATGTAAATATCCCGGTTAATTCTATTGCTATTATAAAACCATCTTTACTTGGCGTTACCAGTGTAGAAATTACATTAGGGGATGCTAAAACTTTTATCCCAAAAAATGGGTACATTATCACAGAAGCAACAGCAGGAATGTTTAATGATGTTTTGAAAAAAGTAGATCCCGTTTTATACCAGGTTACAAAAGCTGTAGGCTCTATAGATACTGTGCTTATGAATGTGAACCGCATACTTGACCCCACAGCGAAAAATAATCTGCAGGCCACGCTCGACAATTTAAACAGAACAACAGCTAACCTGATCGGGGCATCAGCCTCTTTAAGTATATTGCTCAATACACAAACCGGCGCACTTGCAGGCACCTTAAATAACTTAAATTCATTTACCGCAGGCCTTGATAAGAATAGTGGTAAAATCGACAACATGTTAGGCAACCTGGATAAAACTGCAACCAACCTTTCCAAACTCAACCTGCAAAAAACTCTGGACTCTTTAAATGCCACTATCAATTATTTAAAGAACACCGTACACAAATTAAACACAACCGAGGGCACAGCAGGACTTTTACTCAATGATACTAAGTTGTACAATAACCTGGCTGCAACCGGTAATAAACTAAACCTGTTGATTGATGATATTAAAACACATCCAAGGCGTTATTTAAGTATTTCCGTTTTTGGAAAGAAAAATTCTAGCTCCTCATTAACTGTTCCTTTGCCAGATACGGTACATGCTCCTTATATTAAGCAATAAAAAAAATTAGCATTCTCTTATAAAAATAAAATTGCAATTTACAGGCTTAACTAAAAAACAACCTTTGCGATTTATATTTACCAGCAGTAAATTCTTTTTCATCTTTTTAATTGCCTGTAGCTTTAAAGTTGCTGCCCAGCAGGCAATTGGCATCCCCACTTCAACTGATTCAATACGATCTATAAGAATTGTACAGGGTAAAAGCTTACGTATGATTACTATAGATTCTGCAAATGTGCTGGAGACCATTGCAGGCAACGTGATCATTAAAGAAGGGCTCACCACATTTTATTGCGACAGCGCCACCATCAACCGTAAAACAAACGTGGTGGAAGCTTATGGCAATATTCACATCAATGATAACGACAGTATTCATACTTATGCACAACGGCTACGCTATGTTGGTGGTGAACGTATTGCCTATTTAAAAAAGAATGTCCGGCTTACAGATAAAAAAGGAACCCTGTATACCGATGACCTGGAATATAATTTAAGAACCGGCATTGCTACGTATAAAAATGGTGGCAGAATTGTAAATGGCAATACCGTGTTAACCAGCCTGGATGGTGTGTATTATGCAGATACCAAAGATGTTTATTTTAAAAAGAATGTTCACCTTAAAGACCCCGACCGTGATATTTGGACAGATAGTTTACTATACAACATCAAAACTAATATTGCCACTTTTATTGCCGAAACACGTATTGTTGGAAAAGATGGAACTGTTATCAACACCAAATCCGGTACCTACAATTTAGCAACCGGCGAAGCATTGTTTACCGGCCGTCCAACCTATAGTGATAGTACCATGAGCGCTGTGGCAGATATGATGGCCATTGATAAAAAGACCCAGGTATTACAAATGGAAGGGAATGCAAAATTTGTGGATAGTACCAATAATGTTATTGTACTTGGCGGTTCAATATTTGCAGACGGCAAAGTGAAATCATTTTTAGCCAGCCGCAAGCCCGTTATGATCATACACCGTGATGGAGACAGTACATACGTTGCAGCGGACACCCTTTTCTCTGGAATGCGTAAATACGACAGCCTGGAAAGAAAGGTAATGATACAAACCGATACATTAAAAACGACACTCGCTGTCAGCACCAAGACTGCCGATTCTTCCATACGTTATTTTTTAGGGTTTCATAATGTCCGCATCTTTAATGATTCTTTACAGGCTGTAAGTGACAGCCTCCACTACTCTACTGCCGACTCTACCTTTAAGCTATTTGGTGAGCCTGTTGCCTGGAACGGTAAATCGCAGATAACAGGCGATACTTTGTATATGTACACCGAAAAGCAAAAGCCAAAACGGTTATATGTTTTTAATAACAGCATGATCATTAATCAAACCAAGGAAGGTATGTTTAACCAGATAGCTGGCCGAACACTCAATGGTTATTTTACAGATGGCAATATTGATTATGTAAGGGTAAAAGGCAGCCCTGCAGAAAGCATCTTTTATCCCCAGGATGATGACAGTGCTTATGTGGGAATGAATAGAAGCAGCGGCGATGTAATTGATGTATATTTTGTAAAAAAAGAATTGAACAAAGTGAAAATTGTAAATAATGTGGATGGTATTTTATACCCCATTAAAGATATACCCGGCGATAAAAAAGAATTGAAAGGTTTTAAATGGCTTGATGATCGCAGGCCAAAAAGCTGGCTTCAATTATTTGAGTAAGTGATTTTTATCTGTTTATATCTGATTCATAAAAAATAAACTGCCTATTGTTTCCTCATTATTTTATTTGTAGGTTTAATGCATAATTTGTAGGTGCTTATTATACCCAAAACTTATTTTAATGAAAAAAAAAATAGCTGCTTTTCTCGCCTGCTTCAGTACAGCAATTGCTGTGGCCCAGAATCTAAGGTTGAATGACTCCGTAATTTTCATAAATAATAACCCTGTGGCATTATATGCAATAGATAATTCCAAGCCACATTACAATATGGAAGTGTACAGCTTTAATGATTATGTTTTAATAAAAGCTGAAGTGATCAAGTTCAATAACCCCGTTCCGGAGCTGGCATCTTTTTATTATTATGAACTAACTTTCCCGCCCACCAACGATACACTTTCCATTTACAATGAAGAAGGATCATTTTCTGTGGCATTGGGTAAAATGATTGGTGAATATGATCTTATTAACAAAAATGAATTAAATAAAAAGAATCTTGCCAGGCTAATACGGGAATATCCAGGAAGGGCGGCACTCCTGGCAAAAATAAATGCCTTCACAACGCACCTTGATTTTACAAGAGACTTTAGTTTGCAAATAGTAAGAGATAGGTCAAAAGCTGTATTTATCGATGAATCAGGTGTTATTATGCAGGATAATGTACAGATCGGCAAAGCTAAAGAGGTTACCAGATTTTTGTTAACAGACCGGCCAATAGGATCTGATCCATTTTATCACAAACCTGTTTGGGATATACCTTATAAGGTTAAAGCTGATCCCATTGTAAATACAGTTAAAAACACAGAAATCTATTTCGTTAATGGTAGCATCGTTGATGAAAGAAAGATTTTTTTGGTTTTAAAGACAAGCAAATCAAAAGAATTAAAGACTGGTAATGACCTGTACGAAATATCGAAGCCAAAACAGAAAAGCAAAGATGTGAGTGTATTAAAACACGTTTGTTTTTTAATTGAGAACATGATGTTATAATACACACTTCCCCTGATACTAAAAAGGTTTGTTACTTTAGTTTGGCAAGTGCCCCTTTAATCTTACCAAACCCCTTTTCAATATTTTCCATACTATTGGCAAAAGAAATGCGTATGCAGTTGGGTTCGCCAAAAGCCCGACCGGTAACTGTTGACACATGAGCTATGTTCAACAAATACATACACAGATCGTCGGCATTTTCAATTTTATGTTCTCTATCTGCTTTTCCAAAAAAACTATTCACCTGCGGAAAAACATAAAATGCACCCTTCGGTTCGCTGCAAACAATACCTGGGATTGCTGCAAGTAATTCCATTACACGAGCTCTGCGTTTTGTAAATTCTGTAACCATCATTGCAGTTGGTTTCATATCAGTTGTTAATGCGGTAATGGCGGCCCGCTGTGTAACTGCATTAGGGCCGCTGGTGATCTGTCCCTGTATCTTTTCGCAGGCTTTAGCAATAGTTGCATGCGCTGCAATATAACCCAGGCGCCAGCCGGTCATAGCATAACCTTTGCTCAAACCATTAATAATAATTACCCTATCTTTTAAAAATTCAAACTGGGCAATAGTTTCATTTTTACCTTCGTAATTTATGTACTCATATATCTCGTCACTCATGATAAAAACAGCAGGATGTTTTTTAAACACTTCGGCCAACGCACTTAATTCTTCTTTTGAATACACAGCTCCGCTGGGGTTACAGGGAGATGAGAACATAAATAGTTTTGTTCTTACTGTGATAGCATCTTCAAGTTCTGCTGCTGTTATTTTATATCCATTTTGTATGGAAGTATTTACAATTTTTACCACCCCACCTGTCATCTTTACAATTTCTGAATAGGTTACCCAAAATGGCGAAGGAATGATCACTTCATCTCCTGCATCTACAATGGCCATTACTGTATTGGCAATGCTTTGTTTGGCCCCAGTACTTACAATGATCTGGTCCGCTGTATAATCCAGGCCATTATCTCTTTTTAATTTTGTACATACCGCTTCCCTCAGATCGAGGTAGCCTGCAACAGGCGTATAATGGCTGTAATTATCATCAATAGCTTTTTTAGCTGCTGCTTTAATGTGGTCAGGAGTATCAAAATCTGGTTCTCCCAAACTCAGGTCGGTAATATCAAACCCCTGGGCCCTTAGCTCACGGCCCAGCTTGGCCATTTTTAAAGTTTCTGGTTCATTAAAACGTTGCAGCAGTGATGATAATTGCATGAAGTAGATTTTGGTTGCAGGTAAAAATAGTTATTTATCATAGGTAAATAAAAGAGATGATAGATCGGGCCTTCTTTTATAATTCCTTTTGAGTTCATAATCGTAGATAACCTTTCCCAGGTTTTTGAGAAAGGGTTTGCCAACAAGGTCATAATCGTATTTGTCATCATTTAAAATGCCATCGCTGTTACAATAGATAATAGCCGACACAAAAAACTCAATCTTATTTTTAAAATCAACAATATACGCTGCATCAATCATATGCCCGTAAGCATCGCCCACTTTATTGAAGATGCGAATATCCTGGGGCAACTTGCCCCTTTCTGCACCAAACAATAAAAATTTACAGTAAGCCGGCCAGTAATTTGTTGTATCTGCAGCATACGGCGGGTATGTACTTTCAGTTGGATACTGGCTCATATATTTTAAAACAAATTTTCTGTCATCTTCGCTAATGTTGAACCGCTCAGCAGGTTTTACTTTATCAGGAAATACCAGGCTGATCAATATCTTATGCAGGTCTTCCAATGGCAATCTGTTTTTTTTAGAAAATTCCATTGGGGCATTAATTAATTTTCCTCTTCTATAAAAACCATTTCCTAAACTGTCTTTGCGTTCTGTATATTTAAACGTACTTTTTTGTGCAGCCTGTTCAAATAATAATTGGTTGCCTGCACCATAAAGTTTAATCGGGTTGGTACTCCTGTTCTCTTCCTCCGTTAAAAAAATATCCAACCGGTGCAGTATCTGCACATTTGCATAGCCTTTCTTTTTCATTTCGCTATTTATATATTCCTGGCCGATAAATTCATACAGGCGGTTGTAAGCATCATTATCACTCACCATTAATATTTTTTTAATGTAGTGCGCAATAGAAGGTTTACCATCGATGGTTGTAGGATCATTATACACGGAGGTTTGACCACTGAAGGCAGTGCCGGTTAACATAGTAGTATTGCGGTTGATATTCTTATCTTTTAACTCCTGCATTTTTTGTAATGCAAGTAAAACAATGGGGAGTTTAACTGTTGATGCCGGGTAAAAATATTTATCAGCCAGTAAATTAAAATAGTGATTGCTAAAGTCAGGTACTCCATATTTATCCCGGTTAACCTGGGTATAAATGATCTGTACGTTCTGTTCCTTACTGTTCTTTAAAATACTTTCAAAATATTGGGGATGGCTCCGCAGCAGATCTTCTAAAAAATCATTTGGTGATTTAGCAGATTTTTCGGTTTTTAAAACCACTTCGGGTTGTTTATTCATTGGCCTGGGTTGTTTTACAGTACTGCAGGAAAAAAAAATTGCTAACCCTGCCAGTAAATTAAGTATTGTATTATTTTTACAATTCATGTGATGCCAATTTCATGCAAATTGAGCAAAATTCTAAAATTATCCTCCATAAAATCTTAATGGCTTTTTCCCCTATCTTTGCACACTTCTAAAATTCAACGAAGAAGTTACTAAAACGTCTATTATTATGAAACTAAAAGGTTTAGTTTGGTTTTTTACAATTGCACTTACAATTTTATCTCTTTGGGAATTATCCTATACATGGGTAGTGCGTAATTACGAAAACTCTGTAGAGGCTAAAGCAACCAAAATTGTAAAAAATGCTTATCCCAATTTAAATGAAGAGGATAGAAAAGAAGCTATTGACATCCGCAAAAGAAGGATACTTGACAGCACAGCTGACCAAAAGATATTCCCCATTTTTGGAAATACTTACAAAGAGTGTAAAGAAAATGAACTAAACCTGGGTTTAGATCTGCAAGGGGGTATCAGTGTAACAATGGATGTTAGTCTTACTGATCTTTTAAAATCGTTAAGTAATAGTCCAAAGGACCCTGCATTGCTGAAAGCCATACAAACTGCTACTATAAATAAAAATACAAGCGATGCTGATTTTATTACGTTGTTCACAGATGCGTATATCAATCAAAATGGCCCGGATAAATTAGCAGGCATTTTTGCCGGTGCAGGAAAAGAAGTTAAAACAACTGATTCAGATAAGCAGGTTACAGCAAAACTAAAAACCACTGCATCAGGTGCCATTAAAGAAACTTATAAGATCCTGGTACGCCGTATCGATCAGTTTGGTGTGGCGCAGCCCAATATCAATTATGATGAGAACAAAGGTATTATCAATGTGGAATTGGCTGGAATCACTGATATTGAAAGGGTACGTAAGCAATTACAGGCCTCAGCTCATTTACAGTTTTGGGAAGTTTATCGTATTGATGAACTTGCTGCTTCTTTAAAGCTGGCAGACGAAAACCTGCAGAATTACCTGAATGGTGTTAAAGCTGACAGTTTAGGCAGAATTGATTCTTCCAAAATGGGAGAAAATATAAATCCATTCTTCCAGGTTATTAATCCGCAGAATCCACAAACTGATCCTACTACGGGCAAACAATTCTTCCCGGCTAATATTGGTAGTGTTGCATTGCAGGATACCGCTCTTTTCAAACAATACCTGAATAATGAAGTGGTTAAAACTGCTATGCCTGCCGATGCAAAATTTTTATTGGGTGTAGAAGAAAAAGCAGATAAAGGAACACAAAGATTTTTCCAATTATACGTAGTTAAAACTTTGCCGGGCAGCGATAAAGCTCCCCTGGAAGGTGATGGTGTGGACAAGGCTTCGCAGGCTAATGATGAAAGGGGAAAGCCATCTATTAAAATGGAAATGACCAATACCGGTGCCAAAACCTGGGCAAGACTTACTGCAAAAAATGTAGGCCGCCCTATCGCCATTGTACTGGATGATGTTGTTTATTCAGCACCAAATGTAAACGGCCCTATTGAAGGAGGAAGTTCAGAAATATCTGGAAACTTTACCGTTCAGCAGGCACAGGATCTATCTGACTTATTAAAATCAGGTAAGCTTGATGCCCCTGCAAAGATCGTTGCCCAGCAGGTTGTTGGACCTACTTTAGGTGCAGAATCAGTAAGAGGTGGTGCAATGTCATTTGGTATTGCATTCCTGGTAATATTTATTTTGATGCTGGTATATTATAACACTGGTGGATGGGTAGCCAATATCGCTTTGATATTTAACCTGCTGTTTACTATTGGTGTGTTGATCTCACTAGACTTTACTTTAACAGCAGCTGGTATTGCCGGTTTAGTGTTAACCATTGGTTTAGCTGTAGATACTAACGTAATTATTTTTGAGCGTATAAAGGAAGAGCTAACAAAAGGGAAATCTTACCCGCTGGCCATTAACGATGGTTATAAACGCTCACTTGCCCCTGTTATTGATGCCCACGTAACTTCTTTACTTACTGCATTTATTTTGTTCTATTTTGGTTTGGGTCCGGTACTTGGTTTTGCAACAACCCAAATCATCGGTATTTTACTTTCATTGTTCTGCGGTATTTTAGTTTCGAGACTAATTACCGAAATATGGACAAATAAAAACAAACATTTAAATTATTTCACCGGTATTTCTAAGAGGATATTCAAACATGCCAGCTATAAGTTTATTGAGTACAGGAAATATGCATACATCGTTTCATCGATCGTATTTCTGGCCGGTATCCTTGCATTCTTTAATGGTTTCCATTTGGGTGTAGAATTTAAAGGGGGACGTAGTTACACAGTACAGTTTGACAAAGCAGTAAAAAACGACGAGATACGTGATGACCTGAAAGTTGCATTGGATGGAGATAATGTTACCATTAAAACAGTTGGTGACGACCGACACTTAAATATTACCACTGCTTATTTAAAAGGAGTTGATAATGCCGACAGTGCTGTAAAAACCAGGTTATACCAGGGGCTTAAAAAAGTATTGCCCGCAAACCTTACGTATGCCGAATTTGTTAAAAAAGATAAATTCATTAAAGGATACTCGGAAGTGCAGCCAAGCATCTCAGATGACCTGAAACGTGGGGCTGTAAAAGCAACCATTTTTGCTATATTGGCCATCTTCCTGTACATCTTCATCCGTTTCCGCGACTGGAGATATTCAGTGGGTACTATAGTTACGCTGTTGCATGACGTATTTATAACCCTGGCGGTATTCTCATTCTTAAAAGATATTGTACCATTCCCATTGGAGATCGATCAGCACTTTATTGCAGCCATATTAACGGTGATCGGTTTCTCTATGAATGATACTGTAATTGTATTTGACCGTATACGGGAATATAGCAGGGATATGAAAGGTGCCTCAAAAACAACCATCATTAACCGTGCGATCAACGATACATTAAGCCGTACCGTCATGACATCGCTTACCGTGTTCTTAACCATCCTTATCTTATCCATATTTGGTGGTGAGGTAACACGTGGTTTTGCATTTGCCATGTTGGTGGGTGTTATCACCGGTACTTATTCATCAATATTTGTAGGAGCACCAATACTCGTTGAGTTTGCAAAGGACAAGCCTTTGGGAGCAGCAGCCGAGAAAGTAGTTGAGAAAAAGAAAGCGATCTAAGATCTAAGTTATATAATTAAAAGAGCTCCGTTTTTACGGAGCTCTTTTAATTATACAGATCCTTTAGTTAGAAAATTATTGTAAATAAAAAAGAGCTATGGTACAAACAAAGCTCTCAACATTTCTGGATTTAAAAAAATTACACCGCAAAACTCGTCCCACAACCACAGGTCTTACTTGCATTTGGATTATTGAAAGTAAAACCCCGGCTATTCAACCCTCCCTGCCAATCAACCTCCATCCCCATTAAATAAATGCCATGCGATTTTTCCATGATGATATCAATGCCATCTATAGTAAAACTTTCGTCTTTTTCTGATCTTGCATCAAAGCCTAAAATATAGGTCATGCCACTGCATCCTCCGCCTTTTACACCAATGCGTAAAGACTGCGTTGTATCAAATCCTTCTTCATTCATTAACCTTTTGATCTCTTCTTTTGCCGATGATGTTAGCGTAACCGGTATTGCTGTTGTTGTTTCCATATCTGATGCTTTGTACAAAATTAAAAAAATAAAATAACCTGACTTTACGAAATACGGCAAAAAAAGGAACACAAATTACACTGATTTAACTGTTAAGAACGGATTGCTTTTTAACAGGCGCAGCACCAATCTGTGTTTATCTGTGCAATTCGAATAATCTGTGTTCCATCTAATCCGTGTTCCATTTTGTAAAACCCTTAATTTTGCTGTAAATTAATAGGTATGAATCTTTCTGAGGCCACCGTACAAAATATTATTCTGGGTGCCATTTTTATGTTCTTTATTGCCATTGCCTGGCTGCTGGCCGAGTTTAAAGGGATGAAAGATAATATTGAAGAACGCCTGGGTATCAATAATGAGGTTATAAAATTAAAGCTGCAGGCACTGGAACGTTTTACTTTATATGCCGAAAGGTCTTCTTTAAAAAATCTTATTTCACGTACTCCGGCTTCGGGTATGACGGTTGTTGATTTACAACTTTCATTGCTCGACGCTTTACGATCAGAGTACGAGTACAATGTAACACAGCAAATTTATGTTGATCCAAAAATGTGGAAAGCCATTGGCAATTTAAAAGACCAGAACACATTCATCATCAACCAACTTGCCGCTACACTGCCTTCTGATGCGGCCGGTATTGAATTAAGCAAGCGCATACTGGAATATGTTGCAAGTACAGATTCAGAATTAAACGCTGTTGTTTTAAGTGCACTACAGTTTGAAGCGAAGCGATTATTATAAAAATTTATGGGTACCGATAAAAAAATATTTACTGATTCAGGTATTGAAATAAAGGAACTATATGATCAACCTGTAAACAGGAATGAATCACCCGGTGAATTTCCTTTTACCCGTGGTGTGCAACCTGACATGTATCGTGGTCGATTATGGACCATGCGTCAATATGCCGGTTTCTCCACTGCCGAGGAAAGTAACAAGCGCTATCATTATTTATTAAGCCAGGGCGTAAATGGATTAAGTGTTGCATTTGATCTTCCCACGCAGATCGGTTACGACAGTGATCATCCCCTTGCAGATGGTGAAGTGGGTAAAGTAGGTGTTGCCATTGACAGCCTGGAGGATATGGAAATTTTATTCAGGGGTATTAAGCTTGATGAAGTGACCAGCTCCATGACCATAAATGCCAGCGGGTTTATTTTACTGGCCTTTTATATTGCACTCGCAAAAAAACAAGGTGCCGATCTGAAAAAAATATCAGGAACGATTCAAAACGATATTTTAAAAGAATACGCTGCCCGGGGAACATATATTTATCCTCCCAAAGCATCCATGCGCATCATCACCGATATTTTTGAATGGTGTGGCAAGGAAGTACCCAAATGGAATACCATTTCTATTTCAGGTTATCACATACGTGAAGCAGGCAGTACAGCCGTGCAGGAAATAGCTTTTACATTAAGTAATGGCAAAGCTTATGTGGAGGCTGCTTTACACAAGGGTTTAGATATAAATATTTTTGGCAAACGCCTCTCCTTTTTTTTTAATGCACACAATAATTTGTTTGAAGAAGTTGCTAAATTCAGGGCAGCCAGGCGCATGTGGGCAACCATTATGAAGGAACTCGGAGCTACTGATCCCAAAGCAATGATGTTGCGCTTTCATACACAAACAGGTGGCAGTACATTAACGGCTCAGCAGCCTTATAATAATATCAGCCGTGTTACTTTACAATCGCTTGCAGCTGTTTTAGGTGGCACACAATCTTTGCATACTAATGGGTATGATGAGGCATTAAGCCTGCCTACCGAAGAAGCAGCGGCTATTGCTTTACGTACCCAACAAATTGTTGCTTTTGAAAGCGGTGCTGTTGATACAGTTGATCCTTTAGCCGGCAGTTATTTCATTGAATCATTAACGGATGAAGTAGAAGCGGCTGCCTGGAAACTGATTGAAAAGATAGATGCCATGGGTGGTAGCGTGGCGGCTATAGAGCAGGGATTTATACAGGAGGAGATCGCCAAAAGTGCTTATGAATATCAACGCCAGATAGAAAACGGTGAAAAAATTATTGTAGGTGTAAATAAATTTCAGACAGAAGAAAGAAATACTACACCTGTTTTTAGAATAGATGAACAGGTTCAACACCTGCAGGTTGAAAAATTAAAAGCATTAAAGCTTAAAAGGGATAATATCAAAGTTGCAGGCTCTCTCCGTTCCCTTAATGAAAAAGCCCATGGCACCGAAAACCTTATGCCTACTGTATTAGAAGCAGTGGAGAATTATTGCACACTTGGCGAAATTTCTGATGAACTGAGAAAAGTGTTTGGCGAGTACAAATAACCACAACCAATTTTTTTACTGATTTGTTAGGTATTATTGAACTACTGCCCTGTTGATAGCCAAACGCTTTCCGGCAGCATCTCTCAGTTCAATCCAGTAAAGGCCTTTGCCATGTGCCCTTATATCTACACCTATTATTTGATAAGGAATTGTTTGTGTAAAAGTTCTGGTCAAAATTCTATCCCCCATGTTATTATATACCGTAAACGACCGTAGCAGTGTGTTATTTGGTTCACTGTGGTATCTCACCTGGAAAATGCCAGCACTTGGGTTAGGGTAAGTATACATGTTTAAAGCAAATGAATTGGCGATGGTCAATATGTTGGAAAAATTTATACAACCATTTACGTCGGTAACTTTCAACTGGTAATTTCCGGGGCTGCCGTAATTTACAAGCAGGTTTGATGACACAGCACCCACCACAACCGAGTTGTTGTAATACCAGGTATAGGTAACTGCAGGGTTTGGTGTAACGGTGCTGAGAATCGTAGTTGTTTGCGTGGGACCTATAATTAAAGGGTTAGCGGTGATCACAATATTCGGCAATGGGTTTACGGTTAAAATTGCAGGCGCTGATGTAACTGCGGCGCATGCTGCGGCGCCATTAATAACCACCCTGTAATAATAACCACTCATACTTACAGGGGGTGCTGTAATAATAAGGGTAGGTGTTGAAGTTCCACTGTAAATTCCTCCATCGGCAATATTCGTATAAGTGTTTCCGGCGTTAGTGCTTACCTGCCATAGATAAGTATATGGCCCTGCTCCGGCTGCAGCAACAGTAAAGGTTGCCACAGCATCCGTACAAATGGTTTTGTTTACAGGTTGAGCAGTTATGAATGTAGGTGTGCCAACAGTAACAACAACAATCCGTGGTGCAGAAATACATGCTGCTATTGCTCGGGAAAAATGCACAGCACCAACAAATCCACTTAATGCAGTAGTTGGTGCGACAGGCACGGCAGCACCGCTATATCCAATATTTGTTCCGGTAATTAATTCGCAGCCTCCATCATTAAAAGGATAATTGCCCGGAGTTAAAGCACTATAAGACAAGTTGGGTAAATTGCCAAATGTCAATGCCTGTAAGCAAACAGCATAAGTGACACCCGCTGGTATCACCAGGTTTAAATTCGACAAAAAGGGCTGAACTCCTACGGCACTACCATTAATAACAGCTGAACCAAATTGGTTCCATCCATTTGCAGTAGAAATAGCACCCGGCAATCCAGCTATAGGGTTTGTTTTGTAATAAGCTGAAACAAATGCAGCTCCTGCAGTCAAAGTTTTGCTGTCAATTTGTGACAATACGATTGGAAAAAAATGATTATTTTTTACATTAAATGTAATAGTTGCGTTACTATTGCTGCTTGCAAAATTAGTTGTAGGTGTACATAAAGGTACGGGAAGGCTTTGTGTAGTTACCTGGTAAGTATAAACTCCGGCCGGCGTAGGCCTTGTCCAGACAGAATCAACAGGTGTTCCGGCAATATATGGTATCACAGCAGCTGGATCAGAAAATAACCCCGCCGTAGGTGACCATACAGCAGGTGTAGTCGGTAAACCAGGGCCGCAGGAATAGGTAATTCCTAAACACCAGGATATTAAAGTGCCAACATCTCCCGCAACACCATCATAAAAGCCTAGGGTCCAGTTTCCGTTGGGTACCCCTAATAAACCATTCCAGTTCGACACTGTTGGCTGCATTCCTGTTGGGCCAGGTGCACCAAAGCCACCTGCAGGCACCATTTGAGCATCAGCCCTGAAAGTACTTGTATATGGATTTGTCCCAGTGCTTAAAAAAGCAGTTCCGGTTGAACTGATAATTGAATTGACAAAACCTGCAGTAGAGCCATTACCACCAGTAGCAGACAGATAATAGTCAAGATTTATAATCGTTCCATTGGGAGCCTTTAATATAAATACCATATTTCCTACCCTGGTATGGGGCATATTAATAGTTACCGTCATTCCGGTTATAGTACAGAAAGGTTGAATGCCCGAAACTAAAACACTGTTTGAAGCCCCTGCAGGATTGTTATCAGGTACCGGTATATTAACTGGTCCTGAACAAAATTGAACTGTGTTTGGTGCTGTGCCAATTTTTATTTTTATAGCCGGATCACCTAGGCACATGATTGCCGGGTTGGGCGTTACAACAGGTGCAGGAGGCGTGTAATTTACCTGGGCTGTTGTGGAATTGGTACAACCTGTAGTTGCGTTAGTTCCTGTAACAGTATATATTGTAAACGACGTTGGCCCTGCATGAACAACTGTAGCATTACCTCCGGTATAAGGCGCAGTCATCGTACAATTTGAATACAGTCCTGCTAAAGGGGACCAAACATATACATCTGCATTACCACTTGCTGTAAGTGGGCTACATCCTCCCAAACCAGCTACTCCTCCACAACGAACAGTTGGAGTAACATTAACAACCGGCGAAGGATTCACAGTAATTGTAAAACTAATTGATGCCCCTGTACATACTCCCGTAGATGGCGTAACTGTAATAGTTGCAGTTACGGCTGTTGCTGTAGAATTTAAAGCAGTAAACGGAGCAATATTACCCGTTCCACTGGCTGCAAGCCCAATAGAAGTAGTATTATTCGTCCAGTTAAAAGTAGTTGCTGTGCCAGTAAAATTAATGGCTGTAGTTGCGACGTTATTACATACAGTTTGGTTTGCAACCGGGTTTGCATCGCACTGTGCATTTACAAGTAAGACTGTTTGTAACATTAAAAAAAGCAATAAGCCTATCCTTAAAAACTTTTTTTTAAAATTGCTTATTATAGTATGTAAGTTAGAGGAGAATTGATTCATGCAGAAATGGTTTGGTGGATAGATACATACAAAATACACCTTATAAATGGCAAATGAAACTTTTTATAATTCAATAATCAATATCAATTTATTGTGTGATCAATGTGAATTACTGCACTTACCGAAAAAAAATTAAACCTTATTCATAAAAAAATCCCCCAATGAATATCGGGGGATTAGTATAATTGTTCAGTTATTTATTATTGAATAACGACTCTGCACATGGTGATACGGTTACCATTGAGGTCACCTATTTCAACCCAGTACAATCCTTTTCCATAAGCTCTCATATCAACATC
>JAYUYX010000192.1:0-10213 GCA_043752205.1 Chitinophagaceae bacterium | reverse complement strand
ATTTTTAATATTGTGTAGGGAATTTGGTTCCCGGTACTTACTAACCCATCTATATAGCAAAGCCCGACTGTAAAAAAGTCGGGCTTTAATTTTTATTTTACTCCAGGTTTAAAACAAACATCCAGATAAATGAAAATTTACGAAGCGGTAAAAAATAATTTTTATATCAGTACTGATAAAAGCCAATTGAATATTTCTTTCATTCACAATTTTTTATGCGGCGAAAGTTATTGGGCAAAAAATATTCCTGTTGAAATAGTAGAGAAAAGTATTGCATGTTCTTTTTGTTTTGGTTTGTATGCCTTAGAAAATAAAATGGATGTTGCTTTATCAACAAATTCTTGCAGCAGGCAAACCTTGCTTACCGGCAGGCAGGTTGGTTTTGCCAGGGTAATAACTGATCATGCAACTTTTGCATACCTGGCCGATGTATTTATTAGTGAAGAATTCAGGGGAAAAGGTTTGGCGAAATGGCTTATGGAGGAAATCATGCAGCATCCCGATCTTCAGGGCCTGAGAAGATGGCTACTGGCAACCCAGGATGCACATGGATTATATGCAGGATTTGGCTTTTCTGCCCTGGATAAACCGGAACGCATTATGGGCTTTAAACCCTTTGAAGAATATCCAAAATCCAACTGATAATTATATCCTTAACTTGCAGCCTAAATTATAATACATGCTTAAATCTATGACCGGGTTCGGAAGAGCGGAACAGACAGTAAATGATAAAACATTTTTAGTTGAAATAAAAGCACTTAATGGAAAACAGTTTGAGCTACAGGTTAAATTACCCCCACTGTTGAGGCCTTATGAATTTGAAATAAGAAATACATTGCAGGAGCAACTGATAAGAGGCACCATAGATTGTATGGTTACCATCAAACAAAATGGGACATCTAAACCGGTTAATATCAATACCGATCTTATAAAAGCATATTACCGGCAGATGGAAACGTTGGCAGGAGAATTAAATATTGACACCAACGCTGTGCTTGCAGCCCTGCTTCGTTTGCCAGAAGTACTAACGCCCACCAATGATATTTTAAATGAGAATGATTTTGCTGAATTCAGTAAAGTTTTAGCGGAAGCATTAAATAATTTAAACCAGCACAGGACCGATGAAGGCGCTGTACTGGAAAAAGATCTGTTAAGCCGCATTAGCCATATTAAAGAGCAGGAAGAGGCAATTTTACAACTGGAGCCGAACCGAAAAAAAAGAATTAAAGACGAAATAAATCAGCTGCTTGAAAAACATGTGGGCAAAGAGAATATAGACAATAACCGTATGGAACAGGAATTGATCTATTATATGGAGAAGATAGATATTCATGAAGAACAAATAAGGCTTCGCCAGCATTGTGAGTATTTTAGTTCCATAATGGATGAAGCTGAAGAAGGTAAGGGGAAGAAGCTATCTTTTATTTTACAGGAGATAGGCCGTGAGATAAATACTACCGGCAGCAAGGCATATGATGCAGATATTCAAAAATGCGTAGTAAAAATGAAGAACGAACTGGAGAAGGCAAAAGAGCAGGTGTTGAATATTTTATAAGTAAGTATAAAAAAATAAATTAGCAAAAAGCATTGTAGGAATGAAAAAAGCAGGCATTTGTAAACTTCAGTTTTTAACAGTTGTTGCAACAGTTTGTATACTCATCAGCTCCTGCACCCAGATTGAAGTATTTGAAAAAAATATTTCAATCCCTAAATATGAATGGCAACAGTCTTTTTCTGCTACCGGGGATTTTTTAATAATAGATACCGTTTCGGCATATAGTATTTACCTCGTGCTGCGCCATACAGATGCTTATCAATATAATAATATTTGGCTCAATGTAGGTTTACAGCCCCCCGGTGACACTATGCATTACCAAAAGGTAAATTTACAAATGGGTGATGATGCAAATGGCTGGGAAGGTACAGGGATGAATGATATCTGGGAGTTGCGAAAATTATTGAATGGTCCACCACGTAGATTTAAACGACCAGGCAAATACAATTTTAGTATTTCGCAGATCATGCGGGATAATCCCTTACCGCATATTATAAGCATTGGATTGAGACTGCAAAAAAGAAAAGATTAACAAAGCCTTTAACACAAATCGCCCCACAAACCGTTTTTTACAAAACATTTCTTATTTTGCATGTTATGAAAATAAAAATTGCTGCCTTACTATTTCTTGTATCATTTGCCACAGGTGTACATGCACAATCACAGCATAATGAGTATGTACAGAAAGGAGAATTTGGTATCACTTTAGGTGTTGCACATTATTTTGGTGATATTAATACAAGAGCAGCCATCAACCGCCCTAAGCCTGCCTTAGGTGCTTTTTTTCGCAAGCAGTTCGGCAATTACGTGGGGCTAAGATTAAGTGCACATTATGCACAATTGGGTTATAGCGATACTTACAGCAAAAACGAGTACCAAAAAGTAAGGAACCTGAGTTTTAATACCAATATTTGGGAGATAGCGCTACAGGGAGATTTTAATTTCTTCAAATTTATTCCCAGTGACCCCGATTATGCTTTTACACCTTACATAACTTTAGGTGTAGGTGTTTTCACTTACGATCCTTATGCATTTACCAATGGGGAAAAGGAATTCTTACGGCCTTTGGGTACCGAAGGTCAATTAACTGGGTATCAAGGCAGAAAACCATATAATACCCTTGCTTTGTGCATTCCGCTTGGCGTTGGTATTAAATATAACCTCAGTGAAAAGATCAACTTTTCTTTTGAGATAGCTCATCGCTTTACAGGAACAGATTACCTGGATGATGTGAGTACAACTTATGCAGGGGCAGCCAATTTTACACCTTTATCAACTGCAGCATTATTACAGGATCGCTCCGTTGAAATTGATCCGCTCAATCCATTGGGTGTACAAGGGAGGCAGCGGGGCTGGAGTAAACAAAAAGATCAATATATTATTGCAGAAATAGGATTAACTTATAATATCAGTACGTATAAATGTCCTTCTGCCAATTAAGATACTAGCATTTTATTTTTTTTATTTTTCAAACAAATACATTTACTTTTACAATACCCCCTCAATTAAAGCTGATATAATTATATCATGCTGTTTCCTCCCAAAGAATAACAAAGTATAAATCCTTATTATTCTGTGATGAGACCATAGTTTTTATCAAGCACAATAAATAAACTATGGCGTTCATTCGCACCTGCCTTGTTATAGTGGCAACTATGTTTTTTTGCGTTTATTTTACAAATGCACAAACGGTTTGTTACCCTGTTAGATCTTCGCAATTGTTGAAATCAACAGCCGCAGATGCCGCTATGCTTTTGCAAAAATCTATAACAGCAAGCCAGTTTACAATTGCTCCTTATACCATTTTACCCCAAGCCGGAATTATTTTTATTTATGATTCTACCATAACCAATAATCAATATTGCCGGGTTGAAAGTGATGGCTTTACTTTTATTAAATTTTCTGCGGCAGAGGATAATGGCCTCTGCTTTGGTATTTACCAGTACCTGCACCAACTGGGATTCAGGTTTTATCAGCCAGGTAGTGTTTGGGAGATTGTTCCTGCACTTCCATCAGCGTATAAAAAAATTGATACTGCCTATAAAACTGATTTTAAATATAACAGTTGGGCTATAAGTGGAGGACATAACCGTTGGGCAATGGACAATAATAGCAATTATGGATGGGATACTTATTTTGGTGAGAATGGACACAACTGGGCTTTGTACCAACGTCGTAATGGAATGAACGGGGCTTATCGTTTCACAGGTCATCGTGGTGATGTCATGAGCGGAAATTATCTTACAACTATTCAGAACAACCCTTGTTATGTGGCCTGTTACGACAGTTCCAGGCAGGCATCTCCACATTCTGTTCCCGATGTAAATAATGTTGCCTCTATGCAGTTATGGGCTAATACTATTGAGCAAAAATATCTTCAATACAGAAATACAATTTTTGCCAACAGCAGTTTATACGTTAACCAATTCCGGAATTATAACTATAGTTATCAGCATGTTGGTATTGAAGTGCCCGATGGTGCTAAATGGGGAAACACAATTGATAATTCAGGGTGCAGCAATAGTGGTTATGCTAAAGAAAGCGATCAGCATTTTACGCTCGCCAATTATACCATGCAAAAAATCGGGACTAATTTTCCAGGCCTTCGGTCACAATTGTATGCCTATTCTACCCATGCAGATATTCCTTCACCAAGTATACAGATAAATGAGAAAATAGATATTCAGTTAATACCTGAAGTATATCAAAATTTAACCAGTACTAATGGGTTGCGAAACCGCTGGTATAACAGAACTAAAAACATTTCCGAGTACAATTATTTAAATCTCTCAGGCTGGAGTGGGGAAACACCTGCTTTTTATTTAACCGATTTTAAGAATACGCTCCAGATCGCTAAGGACAAAAATAGCCAGGGATTGCAGTGGGAAGCATCGCCCGCAAAATTTGCAAGTCTTCCTTTTTTATTGGCCGCAAATCAACATTTAAAAGACAATATTCCTGTTGACAACACCCTGAAAGAATTTTGTGATAATATGTTTGGCAGCGCAGGTAAAAATATACTTTCCCTGCTGCGATTATGGACAAGCAATAACAGCCTGGCTGGTGGCGTATCAAACCGTTATAAACTGCCTTTGTATTTTAAAATGTTAAGTGAGGCTGAACAAAAAATAATGCAGGAGCCGGAAATTGTAAAAGCACGATTACGGGAATTAAAAGCATACCTGCATTACATGGTTTTGTATTTCGATTGGTCAGGTGATCAACGGCCTGCTGCAGCAAAAGTAAATAAAGCTGCTGCCTTGTGTATCTATTTGGCAAAAACCAATAAAATGCAACTGGTTAACAGTTATTTTCTTATTGTAGAGATTGGAGCAAAATATGCAGGCAACAGCAATTTTTACCAGCAATACAATTATGTAAATGGAACGGCTTATCAAAATGGTAACCTGCCTTTAATAACTGCTGAAGAAATAGAGAATGATTTCAGGACCGATCTGGCAAATTTTAATAACAGCATCAACCAATACAAATTTGAAACACCTGCTGTTATCTCCAACCGTTTTGATATATCCGGTTTGGAGCCGCTTAAAAAATTCAATGTAAAACTGAATTACACAAACGGGATGGATTATTATAACCGTTGTGAATTTTTCATAAAAGCTCCTGCTAAAGGAAACTTTACTATTGATTACAGGCCCTCATTTGATATGCCAGGAAAAGGGTATCTTAATTTTACAATTGAGTCAACAGATAAAGCATTGGAGATAATTGAAGATATAACCTTAGATAAAAATGCAAAAGCAGGTACTTTAACGGTTACCTTACCAGCTGCAGGTAATTATAAATTAACTGTCTCTTCAAAATATAAAACTTCGGCAGAGCTTGATATCACCAGTAATAGAAATATATTTTATAAAAGCGGGGCATTTTTTGGAAAGACAACTGAATTGTATGCTGATAATAAAAGCATGCCCGGTTATTTTTATGTTCCTTCGGGTATGAGCAGGATCTATTTCAGTTTAGGTAATAGTAACTCCGGCGGAACGGGGTTTGCTTCTGAAGAAAGAATTAATAACGCTTTTGCTATCCAAGATAATAGAGAAAAAACATTAACAGCACGATTTGTAACCCCCAACGATTCTGCTCTGTTTTATATTGAGATTCCTGAAGAGAGTAGAGGTAAGTTCTGCAGGATAACCAAAAAGGCAAATTACGACCTCGTATTTTCCAACGTGAGCAATTACCTGTGGTATGCCGGTCCTAAGCCTTTACCTTGTGCTAACGCGGATTTTACCATTACTTCTATCAACAAGAAGGGCCAATGCCTTACCCAATTAAAGGCTATTTCAAATACAGGGCAGTACCAATGGGAAGTAACCGACCTTGGGAAAACCTATATGTTCAATAATCAACGGGTCATCGAGCTGCCGGATTACAGCTCACCAAATGCATTGGTTACACTTGTCAATGGAATAAATTGCAGTGTTACTAAAAAGCTGAGTGACGATAAAGATTTTTTAAAAGGGAAACAAGCTTGCGCCAGTGGCAGCCCAGTTCAGGAAACAGGCATTGCACCTGTTATGTATCCTAATCCATCTGCAGGAAATTTTAAATGTCTTCAAAATGGGTCCGACATGTTTGCTGATAAGATATTAATATTAAATGCACAGGGGAATAAGGTTGCTGAATTTAATAATGTAAAGCAATTTAATATCAGCCATATGCCGGCAGGCCTGTATTGGTACCGGATGCTGGTAAAAGAAGTTGAATTTTCCGGAAAAATTGTAAAGCTGTAATGATTTCTGTTAAAAAGTAAATTCCAACTAAAATTTATTACTTTTGCCCCCCAAAGTCAGGCCCTGTGCCTGACTACTCTTTTATAGTAATTATGAGCCTGAAGGATAATATAGACATACAGAGGTTACCAACTCACATTGCAATCATAATGGATGGTAATGGAAGATGGGCCAAAGAGAAAGGCGAAGACCGCCTTTATGGTCACTTACATGGCGTTGAAAGCGTACGCAATATTGTAGAAGGGGCTGCGGAATTAGGTATTCAATACCTTACCCTGTATGCCTTTAGTACCGAAAACTGGGACAGACCAGAATACGAGGTATCTGGGCTGATGGAACTTTTGGTAGATACTATTCATAATGAAGTGCCAACCCTTAATAAAAACAATATTAAGCTGCATGTTATTGGTGATATGGATATGCTACCCGAAGCTGCAAAAACAGAATTGAAAGAAGCGTTAAACGAAACGAGTGTAAATACTGGATTAAACCTGGTGATGGCATTAAGCTATAGCAGCCGTTGGGAAATATTAAATGCAGTAAAAAAAATTGCCAGCGATGTAAAAGCTGGTAAATTATCAACTGAAGAGATCTCACAGGATACGGTACAACAATACCTTACTACGCATGCCTTCCCCGATCCAGAATTGATGATAAGAACCAGCGGAGAATACAGGATAAGTAATTTTCTACTATATCAGTTAGCTTATGCCGAGTTGTTTTTTACCCCTACTTTATGGCCCGATTTCAGGAAAGAGAACCTATATGCGGCCATTTTAGATTATCAGGGCAGGGAACGCAGGTTTGGAAAAACCGGGGAGCAGGTAAAAGATGAAGAAGGTGCTGGGTAATGGTTTAATAAGAAAATAAATAGCTCAAGACTGCCCTTTTTAGGTCATAATAATTAATGATTTAGGATGAGGTTAACAAATAATTTTAATTATTGGGCTTAATTTGCCGCACGTTAAAAACAAACTGATGACGAGGATTTACAAAGGAATTTTTATTATTGCCCTACTTTTAACCAACCAGTTTGTTTGGGGCCAACCACCTGTTTCTGTTAATCCCGAACTAGAAGGAATATTTACCTCCAAAACACCCAAAGAGTACACTATTGCAGGCATTACCGTTACCGGCTCAAAAGCTTTTGATGCAAACCTGATCATATCTATTTCCGGCCTGGCCGTAGGCGATAAAGTAACTATACCCGGTACAGATGTTTTTGGTAAGGCCATTGCAAAATTATGGCGCCAAAACCTGATATCAGACATAGAGATTTCATTAACCAGGTTAGAGGGCAGGGACCTATATATAGAATTTGCTATTACCGAAAGGCCCCGCCTGGCCAGTATTAAATTTGAAGGAATAAAAAAAGGTGAAAGAGATGATCTTGAACCAAAATTAGGATTGGTTAAAGAAAGGGTAGTTACCGAGAATATGAAACTGAGTGCGGTTGAAGCCATTCGTAAGTACTATTACGGAAAAGGTTTTCGTAATGTAGATATACAAATGAAAGAAGAGCCTGTGGCATCTTTGAACAATTCAATAGCATTAACTTTCATTATAAAAAAAGGCGGTAAAGTAAAGGTTAACTCTATCAACTTCAGCGGAAACGATAATGTTACAGCACCAAAGCTTAAAAAGCAAATGAAGGGTACTAAGGAAATGAACCGGATCACCTTATTTCCTATGACAGTAAAAAATCCTTTTGGAGATACAGTTACAAGGCCTCCATTTAAAGATTACATTAAAGATGTAGGCTTCATGTCTATTTCAAAAACCAGGGATTATGTTGATCCATATTTCAGGATAAGAGGTTTTAGCGGAGCAAAATTCAATGAAGTAAAATATGTTGAGGATAAGGAAAGTGTTTTAAATTATTATAATTCCCGTGGATACAGGGATGCCGTTATCCTGAAAGACACTCCCATTTTAGATGAGCGTAATAACCTGAATCTCTTTATACAGGTAAATGAAGGCAGGCAGTATTATTTTGGTAATATAGTTTGGCGTGGTAATACCAAGTACAACGATTCTATCCTCAATACCATCTTAGGTATTCAGAAGGGCGATGTTTACAACCTCGACATCTTAAATAAAAAATTAGGTAAACAGCTTTCAGCCGAAGGAGCAGATATTGGAAGCCTGTACATGGATGACGGGTATCTTTTTTTCCAGGTAGATCCTGTTGAAACTGCGGTATATAATGATACTATCGATTTTGAGTTACGCATGCGTGAAGGCCCACAGGCTGTTTACGGGAACATTACCATTTCCGGTAATAAAAAAACCAAGGACTATGTAATTCGCCGGGAATTAAGAACTATACCCGGAGAAAAATTCAGCCGTTCAGATATAATTCGAACACAAAGAGAACTGGGCCAGCTTGGATTTATAGATGCTGAAAAAATAAACCCTGCTGTAGTGCCTAATGCCGAAAACGGAACAGTAGATATTAACTGGGGTATTGAAGAAAAATCGGGTGATCAGTTAGAACTTTCTGCAGGTTTTGGCGGAGGTATCGGCTTAACGGGTACCTTGGGTGTTTCTTTTAATAATTTCTCTATAAAAAACATTACCAAAAGATCAACCTGGGATCCATTACCATCAGGTGATGGACAAAAGCTGAGTGCAAGGATACAGTCAAACGGTAAGGCATTCCGTTCCTATAACTTCTCCTTTACCGAACCCTGGTTAGGTGGAAAAAAACGCAATTCATTTACCATCGGCTATTCAAATACAAAATATGCAAATGCTTACGATCGTTTGGGTAGTTATTGTAAATCATGCGGCGATACTTCTTATGTAAAAACAGCCAGTTTTAATATCTCTTTAGGCAAGCAATTAAAATGGCCCGATGATTATTTTAACCTTATTTACTCATTAAACGTACAACGCTATAAACTCCGTAATTACGATAACATATTTAAAGGAATAAGAAACGGTACATCAACCAATATCAGTTTAAAAATGGCGTTGGTACGTAACTCGGCCGGCCCTAATCCTATTTTTCCAACAAGCGGTTCAAACTTTTTGTTAAGCGGGCAGTTTACACTGCCGTACTCATTGTTGGGTATATCTTCAGAAACCACCAACAATTATAAATTGCCGGAGTTTCACAAATGGCGTATGAATGCTGAATGGTATGTACCCATTGGCATGGCAAGGGGTGCTGATAAGAACAAACAATTTATTTTGAAGATTGCTGCTAAATACGGTTTCATCGGCAGGTACAACAGCAAGCTTGAAATATCTCCTTTTGAAAGATTCCAGGTGGGAGATGCCGGCTTAAGTAATAATTTTGCATTATTAGGTTATGATATCATTGCCCATCGTGGTTATCCTGTTTATGATAAATCAAACCCACGTATCAATCCTGACGGTATAACACCTTCTGAGTTCTTTACTATTTTTAATAAGTATACTATGGAGTTGCGTTATCCTTTTAGCACCAGCGCAGGAAGTACTATATATGGGTTGGCATTTTTTGAGGCCGCAAACGGGTGGTATGATTTTAAAACCTATAATCCATTTAAACTCCGTCGTTCAGCAGGTGTAGGTTTACGCTTCTTCCTGCCCATGTTTGGTTTGTTAGGTTTTGATTATGGTATCGGTTTCGACAGGTACAATAAAACCAGTGGGTTAAAAGGTGCTGCTAAGTTTACATTTATGTTAGGACAGGAACCGGAATAAATCAAATATTTATAAATTAATATAAAATGAAAAAATTCTTAATTCTTGCTACTTGCTTTCTGATGATTGCAACTGCTACAATTGCCCAGCGATATGCCGTAATTGACTCTAAATACATTTTGGATAAATTACCCGAGTATAAAGAGGCCCAGAAACTGCTTGATCAATTTAGTGAACAATGGCAGCAGGAAGTAGACCAAAAACAGGC
>JAYUYX010000191.1:0-10264 GCA_043752205.1 Chitinophagaceae bacterium | reverse complement strand
TTCTTTTATCCTGAGCCCGCCGCTATAAGTATATCTCCAGATATAATAATAACTGCCGCCTTCTTCAGTGCTGGTCATTTGAGTTATCTGGCTGGCATTATTATATTCAAAAACATAATCGGGCAGCATTTTCTGATTGAATTGATTCAGGTGGACAACATCGGTAAGCCTGTTCTTAGTATCGTAGTAATAATAATAGCTTTTGCCGCTTTTAGTATCTTTTTCAATAGAGATGTTATTCTTTTCATCAGCAGAAAAAAGAATTAATCCTGTATCGGTACCATTTTTAATCCGGTGCATTCTCACTAACATACCCGCTGCATCATATTCATAATTGTGGTCTTCAGTTATTTCATTTGTAAAATCATCATCGCTTGAATGTATATGAGATTGTATACTTTTTATCCTTTTTTTATCATCATAAAAATAATTGGAAGTCTTTACCGCCAGGTCGGAGCTGTCAACGGTTTGTATCAATAAGCCGTCTTTTGTGAATCTGGATGTGAATAAGGATGGGCCAGTTACATTTGACCTGGTGAATGTTTCTACTGCTGTATAATTCCTGTTTATTTGCTTTTCTACCAAAAAGCCATCACTGGGCCTGCCGTCATCTTCAAAACTGGTTACATTTACGGTTTTTATTTTTTGATCTTTTAATTTAGCCAGCTCAGCCAGTAACTGAGTATTGCTCACAATGTCTTTATAATAATACTGGGCACGGCTGCTTACAGTTATAACAAGCATACATACCGCTAAAAATATCTTTCTTATCATTTTTTTAATTTTCTAACACAAATTTAAACTATCTTTTATCAACGCAGATTATACATGTTGGATAAGGGCTAAACTTTATTATTTTTAACAAAATTAACGCACATGAGTGGTCTTAAGCAAAGGCAGGATAACAACTGCCTTAATTGCAATACAGAAATAGCAGGGAGGTTTTGTCAGAACTGTGGCCAGGAAAATTTAGAGACCAAAGAATCTGTCTGGTATCTTATATCACATTTTTTTAAAGATATTACGCATTTTGATGGCAAATTCTTCAGTACACTCAAATACCTCTTTGCAAAACCGGGCTTTCTTTCAAAAGAATACATGATCGGCAGAAGAGCAAGTTATGTAAACCCCATCCGTTTATATGTGTTCACTTCAGCCTTTTTCTTCCTGATTTTTTTTTCGTTTATGAACGTGAATAATAAATCAATTATTGGTACAGCCTCAATGAATGGTAAAACCTTCGCTCAAACAATTGAAATGGATTCCCTCGCTTTTGCGGAATACACAAAAGAAATAAATAAAGATGATGAAAAAAAGGAAGTGCCCATGACCCGTGCGGAGTTTAAAAAGTATTTTGACAGTTCCATTTTGAACAGCGGATTTAGCATTACAAAGACCAAGTATGCATCAAAAACAGCCTATGATTCAGTTTTACTTTCAGGTAAAAAGAAACATAACTGGCTGCAACGGCAATTAATTTACAAAGAAATTGAGCTGAATGAGAAATATGGAAATAATGCTAACCTGTTAACAAAGGAATATTTAAGTATCCTGTTGCACAGCCTGCCCCAGATGCTCTTTATATTACTGCCTCTATTTGCCCTTATACTTAAACTGCTTTACATCCGTCGTAAAGATTTTTACTATGTCAATCACAGTATATTCAGCATTCATTTTTATATTTTTTGCTTTATTACCATGCTGCTGATGTTTGCACTGGGTAAATTAAATGAGCGGCTGGGCTGGGGCGCAATAACTTTTATTGAGGGAATGCTTGGCTTGTATATATTTTTCTACCTGTATAAATCAATGCGTAGATTTTACCAGCAACGGAGGGCAAAAACAGTATTTAAATTTTTAATTCTCTGTTTATTGCTTTTTGTTACGATGCTTTTGTTGTTCTTTATATTTATTGTATACTCTTTTTATAAACTGTAATAAAATATGTCTTTACAAAATGGTACTGCCTTTAACAGGTTAATTGAGATCATGGATGAACTGCGTGAAAAATGCCCATGGGATAAAAAACAAACAATACAATCTTTGCGGCAGTTAACTATTGAAGAAACGTATGAACTGGCCGATGCCATTACAGAGAATGACTGGAAAAGTATAAAAGAAGAACTGGGGGATATTATGCTGCACCTGGTATTTTATGCCAAGATCGGTGCAGAGCAAAATAAATTTACCCTTGAAGAAGTAATAAATGCTGTTTGTGATAAATTGATAAGCCGTCACCCTCATATATATAGTGATACCCATGTAAATGATGAAGAAGATGTAAAGAAGAACTGGGAAAAGCTAAAGCTAAAAGAAGGGAAGACATCCGTATTAAGCGGTGTTCCTAAATCCTTACCCTCAATGGTTAAAGCCATGCGCTTACAGGAAAAAGCAAAACAGGTAGGGTTTGAATGGGATAACAGGGACCAGGTTTGGGAAAAGGTAGAAGAAGAAAAAAAAGAACTGTTTGAGGCCATAGAAACCGGCGATATTAATAAAATAGAGGATGAATTGGGTGATGTATTCTTTTCGCTGGTAAATTTTGCAAGGTTTTTGCAAGTAGATGCTGAAAATGCACTGGAGCGTACAAACAAGAAATTCATTGACAGGTTTACACGTATGGAGGCAGAAGCCTTAAAAGACGGCAAACTTTTACATGATATGAGCCTGGATGAAATGGACGGCATTTGGAACCGTATAAAAAAAACGCAATAATATAACTGGTAATTGCAAAACAACCTTTCTTATAAATATACTTTATTAAAAAACAGTTATCTGCTGATAATTGCTGCATCGCTTATTATCATATCGGCAGTAATAGACAATTACTGGTCGGGTAATTCATCTTTAGATGCCGTTGGTAAAAATATTGAAAGATATGTGCAGGACCAGGAAATGGATTTTGAGCATGTTTTACTGGATAGCAGTTTACTTCGGCGAATAGATAACGGAAACCTGGATGAACCCGAACTGTTGCCTTTAACAAATAAAAAATATTTTATTTACAGGTATTTTGTAAATGATATCGGACTGCATCAATTGATCTTCTGGAGCAGCCAAACGATTTTACCCACAGAACAAATACTAACAAATAGAAAGGTTACCGGATTTTTAAAACTCGATAATGGCTACTATGTGTGGAAAAAAAAGCATACTACCAATAGTATAATAGTTGCTTTAATACCTGTTAAATGGAATTATTTTGTAACCAATAATTATCTTGAAAATAAATTTACCACGGGTAAAGAAATAGAGCGCAAATATGATATTGTTCAGACAGGCAATACGGCCATCAAATCTATAAACGGTACTAATTTATTTTATCTGGCTGAAAAATCAGGTTATGCCGTACCTAAAAATAATATGCTTGCCGTTTGGTTCAGAATTTTTGCAGCAATTTTTGTTTTATTATTCATTCATTTGCTTGCAACAAGTATTGCAGTGAAACATAGTCTTACTAAAGCAGCATTGTTTTTAATAACAGTAATATTTTTACTGCGGTTCATCAGCTATTATCTACCCGTGCCCTTAAATTTCCGGCAATTCGAGTTATTTGATCCTGCTATTTATGGATCAAACCTTGTTTTACGATCGCTTGGCGACCTATTGATCAATTCGCTGTTGTTCACCTGGGTAGTTCTCTTCATTTATAACCAGATACATGAAAAAAATATCAGGCTAACGGCTATCACACCCAGGTACCGTTGGATGCTGCTGGCAGTTGTTTGTATTGCCATCCTGTCTGCAACTTTTATCTGCGGACACATCATTCGCAGCATGGTAGCTGACTCTCAGATATCCTTCGATGTGATCAATTTTTTTACGTTGAATATATACAGTGTAACCGGGTTTGTAGTTTTATGTTGTATTGCTATTGGCTATTACCTGCTTACCAAAATATTAATAACCCTTGTACAGCCGCTGTTTTCAAAGAATTTTCCGGGCATTTATCTGCTGGTGGCTGTCGGCGGCCTTATATATTTAACATTCCAACTCAATACCAGCAATGCCACTTTTGATTTGTTGGCTTTAGGATGGCTGATCGTTTATATTTATTTACTTAACCAGGATTCTCTGACCCTGTTTATAAAAAAAATAAATTCCAGCCGGCTCATCTTTTGGTTATTCTTTTTCTCAGTAACCATTACTGGCATCATCGTTTTAGAGAACAGTAAAAAAGAGTTAAGGAACAGGGAGCACTATGCAGAAACATTATCAACCAAAGCTGATCCTTCAAGCGAAACATTGTTAAATACGCTGCTTACTGATTTCAGGAATGAATTTTTAGCTCAGAATTTTTACAGGTTTTATAATGACAGTACAAATCAGTTCTTCAAAGACAGCCTGGTGAATGGTAATTTTTCGGGATATACCAATAATTACGAAACCCGGATATTTACTTTTAATCAGCGGGAAGATCCTTTATTCAATAAGAATACTGCAGGGTTTAATGAATTGAATACGGTTTTAAATACATTAGCCAAGCCTACCAATATACCAGATCTTTTTTATTATGATGAATCTTATGACCGCTTCAGCTATATAAGTCGTAAAACGGTAACCAGCTATGAAGGGGACACTTTAGGGTACGTGTTTGTATTGGCCAACCCTAAAAAATATAAAACAGATGCATTGAACCTGGAACTTTTTTCAAAGGGAAAAAGTAATGCTATTGAGAATTCGCCAGTGTATGCTTTTGCAGTATATAATAACCTTCAGTTGGTAAACAGCCATAATGATTATGCTTTTGCTTCCCGGTTAACAGCTCAACAGGTACCGAAGTATGAATTTGTTAGTTTTAAAAAGAGGGGTTATGATGAACTCTGGTATAAAGCAGGGCCACAAAAAGTTGTGATCATCGCAAAGAAAAATAATTTTTTTATAGAATCTATAACCCTGTTCTCTTATTTATTTTGTGCTTTCCTGCTGGTAACCGGTATTTTTTGGCTGTTGAATATCAGCATTCGTGCCCGGTTTAAAAAAGAACGCTTTAAAACTTATTGGCAGCTGAGCCTTCGTAATCAGATTCATGGAACTGTTATTTTTATAAGTGTACTTTCTTTTTTAGTGATAGGGGTAGCCACTATCCTGTTTTTTATAAATCGCTACGAGAATAGTAACCGGGAAAAACTTAGCAGGGTTATTAATGTAATGGAAAATGAAGTGCGGGTTTCTTTAGCAGAATTACCTGTTGTAAATGCTGTAGAGGCAAATGAAGAAGTTTACCGCCAAAGCCTGGAAAAAGTTATTGATAAGATATCAGAGATACATGCGGTTGATGTTAACTTGTATGATCTGGATGGTAACCTGCAAGTCTCGTCATTACCGCTGCCTTACAGTAAGGGGATCATCAGTAAAAAAATGGATCCTGTTGCTTATTATCATCTTAACAAAAAAAAGGAAGTGCAGTTTTTTAAACAAGAAAAAATTGGTAAACTTAATTTTGTCAGTAACTATGTTCCCGTTATTGATGCCAATGGAAGAGAGTATGCGTATTTAAATATTCCCTATTTTACCAGCCAGAGTAAATTACAGGAAGAGATAGCTAATTTCCTGGTAACTATCATTAACCTTAATGCATTCATCTTTTTAATTGCCGGTATTGTAGCTTTATTCATTACTAACCGCATTACACGTTCCTTCTCTTTCATCAGCGAAAAAATGAAGGCGGTAAATCTTGGTAAACATAACGAAGCTATTGACTGGAAAAGAGATGATGAAATAGGGGATCTTGTAAAGGAGTATAACAAAATGGTTGCTAAGCTTGATGACAGTGCTGTTGCACTTGCAAAGAGCGAACGGGAGGGTGCCTGGCGTGAAATGGCAAGGCAGGTAGCCCACGAAATTAAAAACCCGCTTACGCCAATGAAACTCAGCCTGCAATACCTGCAAAAATCTATCAGCAATAAATCTGATAATATAGAAGAACTTACTGCTAGTGTGGCAAATACATTGGTTGAACAGATAGATCACCTGAATCATATAGCAGGTGAGTTTAGCCAGTTTGCCAATATAGGTGATCCTAAAAATGAAGTTGTTGATCTGAATGAGGTGATTAAAATGGTAACACAATTACACTCTATAGATGAACGCATACAAATAAACTGGAACCCTGTTTCAAAAAAAGTATTGATCAATGCAGATCGTACGCACGTGAACAGATTATTTACCAATCTTATTTTAAATGCCATGCAGGCTATACCTGCTTACAGGAGTGTTCAGATAGATATTGAAGAAGAAATAAAAGGCAATACAGTATTGATAAAAGTAAAAGACAATGGCAATGGTATTGCAGAAGAATTACATTCCAAGATATTCACACCGAATTTTACAACTAAAACTTCGGGAACAGGCTTGGGGCTTGCCATGAGTAAAGGGATTGTGGAGCAGATGAAGGGAAAGATATGGTTTGAAACCAAGAGAAAAGTAGGTACAACCTTCTTTGTAGAGCTGCCATTGAATAAATAACCAGGCGCCATTTTCCTGTTTTTATAACTACATTTAATATTCAATTTTAAAAATATGAACAGAGTAAACTTTTCAATAGGTGGAGAAAAAACAAGACTGTTTATTAAGCAGGAATTAGGAATAATGTTTAATGCCTATAGCGGTGAAATTGAACTTAATGATCTGTTTATTAAAGCACTTAAGAAAAGAGGAATTGATGAGGGGTGCAAGATCATATTGAGTTATTCCGGAGCTGGTATTTCAAGGTACGGGATTACGGTTTTAAAAAATACGCCAATGGATGATGATAGCTTTTTAAATTATGTAAAAAAGATACAGGAGATCTTAAGCGATTGTTTGATTAGGTGATGTGGTAGGCTTAAGCTGCTTCCAGTCAACATTTGGGATTTCATATTTTGTCAAAGCAGGTTGATAAACATTTAAGTCTATAAATCTCCCAAGAATGTCTAACGGATTTGCTTGGTTCTCAAAGCTGGGTAATAAACTACTGTCATACAACACCAGACCTTCAAAGTCAATTTGAGTTTTTATTTTTACAAATCCACTTTCATTAAGATTTAATGTGTCAATGTTAAAGTCAATTGCCATTTCCAATTCAACGTCGAAAGTTGTGTCTTTAAGTGATAAAAACTTTATTACTGAATTAAACTGGCAATGCTCTGTCCCTAAGTAAATTGAACCTTCTGCAGTTTCATTATCATAAGATAATTCAAATTCTTTCCCTAAAAGATTTGTCCAGTTATTTTCTTGAAGTTCGTTTGTTTTGTCAATGAAGCGAATCCATTCAATCCCAAATGATGTATCAACAGGTTGGGTTACATAATCGTGTCCACTATTAAATGTTTGTATAGGAATTTCCATTGAATAATAGAGTGTCAATGGCAAATCAATGTTTGCATTTTCGAAAAGATTACACTTGAATTTTCCTACTAAAGGGATTATTTGTTTTATGTCCAAACTCATAATTGGTAAAGTCTGTCTAATATGGCGGCCAACATTAGTATGTTACGCTATAATTCGCTACTAAAAATAGCAAACAATTTTTTAAATCATTTTTTTATAACTGTTTATTTAAAAAATGCCTCCTGGTTATTAGTAGTGCAAACCTGTGTGCCGAAGAATAATCCCTGCTAGACAGAAAATCTATAAAATTTCACATCAACATCCATTACAGGAAAACTTGCAGGCAATTCCTGCTTTTGTATTTCTATAAATCCGTTTTTTTTATAAAACCGCTGAGCAGCAATAAACTTTTCAGTGGTACCTAAAAATATTTCCTTAATACCTTTATGCCTGGCCCAGGCAATTAAATTATTCAGCAGGCTTTGCCCGATACCAAATTCTTTACCCCTGTAACTTTTGGCTACAAACATTTTTCGTAATGCAGCTTTGTTATTACCAATATCTAATAACCCAATAGTTCCTATAACCTTACTATAATCTTTTGCTATCCAAAAGTTACCATTACCAACCTGGTAGAATGTAGGTATTTCTTTTAAGTCTGGTTGCAATTGTAAGGTTATGGGTATTCCGAATTCTTCATTCTGAATGTTAAGGATCAAATCGGCAACATTGTTTTTAAAGATGTCTGTATATATTTCAATATTAAACGTTGCCATTTATAATTCAATTTTAAGATAAACCTTTCAAAACTTTTCTTTGCTGTACAAAGTTTTCAAATTGAGCCAATCCCATGCTGCTTAAATTCTGTTCTTTGGTAACCATTGCCTTTTGAGCAGCCAGGACACCATAGCGGGTATCTTTAAAACCTGCTACACTGTGTGCATCCGGATCTATAGATATCATTATTCCTTTTTCAAGCGCATAATCAATATGCCGCCAGTCAATATCGAGCCTGTTTGGATGAGCATTTAGCTCGATCACCACGTTATTGGCAGCGCAGGCATCTATTATTTTTTTATGATCAACCGGGTAACCTTTGCGGCTTAGTAATAACCTGCCCGTCATATGGCCAAGTATGGTGGTGTAAGGATTCTCTATGGCAGTGATCAGTCGTTGCATAGCTTTTTCTTCAGTCATTTTTAAAATACTATGTACCGAAGCAATCACCAGGTCAAAAGTTGCAAGTACTGCATCTGGATAATCCAGACTGCCATTATACAGGATATCGCTTTCAATACTTTTGAATATTTTAAATCCGCTGAGCCTGCTGTTCAACTCATCTACCAGTTGATGTTGTGCAATGATCTTTTCTTCATATAACCCTTGTGCATAAAAAGCGCTTTTACTGTGATCGCTTATGGCCATGTATTCAAATCCCTGTTCTTTTGCAGCAAAGGCCATTTCTTCCAGGCTATTACTGCCGTCGCTCCAGTTACTATGGCAATGTATAATTCCTTTTATATCTTTTGCTTGTATCAGTTGCGGGAGGGGAGCAGTTTTAGCCCGATCAATTATTTTAGCCGATTCCCTCAGGCAGGATGGTATATAATGTATGTTTAATTGTTCGAAAATCTTTGAATCATCAGTTTTTGTGCAGCCCAAAAAATCTGTACCGGGATATTGTTCCAGGAAAGCATTTGTAAATTCCTGGCTGCCGGACGTAATAAATACCTGTTTTGCCACTGCAGCCCCCCCTGTGTATAGCCTTAATTTTAAGCCGTTCAATAACCTGTAAAGCAGGCTATCTGGGTTCTCCTCTAATAATTCAGGAGGGTTTGCCGAAAGAAATTTGGGTTTAATATCTTCATTGGTACTGTTCACTACATACTCCAGTTCCTCAACAATCTCAAGTTGACGCTTAAAACTGCCGGTTATACATACATTTTCCGGTGAAAAAAGTTTTTCTATGTAAGCCGTTATCTGGGGCTCAATTGCTTCTACCTGTGGGTACAGGTAACTGCCCTGATTGCTTAAATAATACTCTATCGTTTCTGTTATATTCAGCTGTGTTTTTTCTCCAAAACCTTTATATAATTTTAGTCTATTTTCTTTACAGGCATATAAAAGTTCCCCAATACTTTCTATTTCCATCTCCTTCCAGATAGTAGATATTTTTTTTGGACCGATGCCTTTTATGTTCAGCATTTCCAACACGCCTGTTGGTGTTTTTTCTATCAGTTCCTGTAAAATTTTTAATGAACCTGTTTCAAGTATCTCAATGATTTTTTTTCCGGAGGACTCACCAATACCTTTTATTGCAAAAATTTTTTCTATCGGAGTTTCATTTAATTGTACCGGTAATTTTTCAATATTAAAAGCTGCAGATGCATAAGATTTTGCCTTAAAATTATTTTCTCCGTGGATGTCCATTAATTTGCTCAAAAGGCTAAAATTGTCCGCAATTTGGTAATTATCCATTTTTTTAATTGTTCCTGTAAAAGTATGAAGATTTAAAAATTGCTGTTATAATTTTTATTTTAAATCAATTTTCGAGAGAAGAATAAAAGTAATTTTCTAAAATTTTATAAAATGGATACATCATTTTTTTTGACAACTGACACATCCGGTTCTCTTATAAAAATATGTGGCTGTGTTTTTTTACAAAGCGATCAGCTAGTATTAGTTTAAAAATTTATAATAAAATAAATTGCGTACGATAAATAACAACAATAGGCCTAAAACTGCTACAGGTAAGGGTTGTGTCAAATAAAAAGTCCCGATAAATTATCGGGACTTTAATGATATTTTGCTTTTTGCAAAAGCGAAGATTACTTCTTCTTAGCAGCTTTCTTAGCAGCTTTTTTAGGAGCGGCTTTCTTTGCAGCTTTTTTTGGAGCAGCTTTTTTTGCAGCTTTCTTAGGAGCAGCAGCTTTTTTCGCAGCTTTCTTAGGAG
>JAYUYX010000190.1:0-10277 GCA_043752205.1 Chitinophagaceae bacterium | reverse complement strand
TGGAACTTCCGGCAATTTTAAGCTGGTTTCGTAGAGATTTTGGAGGAAAGAATAAAATAGTAGAATTATTAAAGGCAAAACAATTACTACCCCCCGCTGTTAATCCTATTATCAGGTTTAAAAAATACGACTGGTCTCTTTATTTAGATAATTATAAAAAATAATTTTATGAGTGATCATTATTATAATGCAGCAGATCTTGCCAAATTTGGCAAGATCGGCGAATATCAGAAAGAACTTGCTGATAAATTTTTTGACTGGTATGGTGCCGCTTTTGCCGATGGCGCTTTAACTGCCAAAGAAAAATCTTTGATCGCTTTAGCAGTTGCGCATGCTGTACAATGCCCTTACTGCATTGATGCCTACAGTAGCGATGCTTATGAAAAAGGTTATAACGAAGCTCAGATGATGGAAGCTGTGCATATTGCTGCTGCCATAAAAGGCGGCGCTGCATTGGTACATGGTGTGCAGATGATGAACAAAGTGAAAGAGATCGCCATGTAATTACAATTATTAAAAAAAACAGTTGAATTGAAATCTTTAAAAGCACAAGGAAATATTTTATCCGATTCGCATGAACAAATAGAAATACTGGAGCATGGCGTAGATCATGATGATGCATTTAACCTTGTACCGTTTCAGCAAAAGCTGGAGAGTATTGGATTATACCCGCTAACACCTACCGGATTAGAAATTTTTCAGATCAATGTAGGAAAAATGTGCAACCAGGTTTGTAAGCATTGCCATGTGGATGCCGGGCCTGACCGTAAGGAGATCATGACAAGGGAAACAATGCAGCAATGTGTGGATGTGCTGTCCGCAAACCCAAGTTTTACCACAGTAGATCTTACAGGCGGTGCACCGGAAATGAATCCTGATTTCAGGTGGTTTGTTGAAGAAATAAAAAAAGCAAATCCTCAAATAAAAATAATAGTCCGCTGCAATCTTACCATCATCAGGGCCAATAAAAAATATTACGATCTGCCCGAGTTTTTTAAACTTCATAATATTGAAGTGGTGTCCTCTCTTCCCTTCTATTCAAAAGACAGAACCGACAAACAACGTGGTGATGGTGTGTTTGAAGACAGCATAAAGGCTTTACAAATGTTGAATGCTGTTGGGTATGGCCTGGAAGGGAGTGACCTGACATTAAACCTGGTATATAATCCTGCCGGAGCATTTCTGCCGCCTTCACAAATTGCATTGGAAAAAGAATTTAAAGATTCATTGAAGAAAGACTTTGACATTTCATTCCATTCATTATTTGCCATTACTAACCTGCCCATAAGCCGCTTTTTGGATTACCTGTTACAAACCGGCAATTACGAAAAGTATATGGGAAAGTTACTGGCAGCTTTTAACCCGGCAGCAGCCGCAAATGTAATGTGCCGCAATACGCTCTCTATTGGATGGGATGGTTATGTGTACGATTGCGATTTTAACCAAATGCTGGAATTAAAAGTTGATTGCAGCAGCAACCATATTTCGAAATTTGACAATACCGGGTTACAAAACCGGTCCATTGTTGTTAACCAGCATTGCTTTGGTTGTACAGCAGGTGCCGGAAGCAGTTGCGGTGGCGCAGTTGCATAAATAATAAAACTAAAAATAAAAAAATGACAACAGGCTATTTAGAAACTACCAGGAATATTTATAAAGCAGCAGCAGAAACACCTGATGTAGGATTGTGTTGTACCACCACACCCGTTTGGCAATTACCAGGATTAGATATACCATTGATCATGCAGCAAATGAATTATGGCTGCGGCAGTACCGTTAACCCCAGGGATTTGGTAAATGATCCAAAAATATTGTATGTAGGTGTTGGTGGAGGCATGGAATTGTTACAGTTTGCCTATTTCAGCAGGCAGCCAAACGGCGTTATTGGTGTTGATGTCGTTGATGAAATGTTAGCTGCCAGCCAAAGAAATTTTAATGAGGCAGAAAAATTAAACTCCTGGTTTAAAAAAGAATTTGTTGATCTGAGAAAAGGTGATGCTTTGAATTTACCTGTAGAGGATAATTGTATTGATGTAGCAGCACAAAATTGCCTGTTCAATATTTTTAAGCAGGAAGAATTAAAACTCGCATTGCGGGAAATGTACAGGGTGTTGAAACCACGTGGACGTTTAGTGATGAGCGACCCAACCTGCGAAACTGAAATGCCTGAAGCATTAAGAGAAGATGAACGATTAAGGGCTTTATGCCTGAGCGGTTCATTACCTTTAAAAGAATATGTAAAAATGATAACTGATATTGGTTTTGGCACCATTGAAATTAGGGCTAAGAGGCCGTATCGAATTTTAGATTCAAAGAATTATGACACTGATAAATTAATTTACATCGAAAGTGTGGAAGTATGTGCCATAAAGGATCCTATGCCCGCAGATGGCCCCTGCGTATTTACCGGAAAGACAGCTATTTATTACGGAAGCGAAGATTTTTTTGATGATAATAAAGGCCATGTACTGATGCCTAATCAACCACTGGCAGTATGTGATAAAACAGCTGGCGCATTGGCTGCATTGAACAGGGATGATATTTTTATTTCTGAATCAACCTGGTTTTACGATGGAGGAGGTTGCTGTTAAAAACAAAAAACATGAGACATCATACAATCTAACATGAAACAGGCTCTTATAATTTTTGTACGAAACCCTGAGCTCGGCAAAGTAAAAACCCGCCTTGCTGCTGATGTTGGCAATGAAAAAGCTTTAGATATTTACAAGCAATTATTGGAGCATACATTTAATATAACCAGCCAGGTAATTGCAGATAAATTTGTGTTTTATCATAAGGAAATTGTTCTGGATGATATGTGGAATGCTGCAGGTTTCCATAAAAAAGTGCAGGCCGCTGCTGATTTGGGGGATAAAATGAAAGCGGCTTTCCAGGAAGTTTTTGATGCCGGGTACAAAAAGGTAATTATAATAGGTAGTGATTGTTTGCAATTAACGCCTGCTATAATTAAGTCTGGATATAGCATGCTACAAGAAAAAGATACAGTAATTGGCCCGGCCAAAGATGGTGGCTATTACCTTTTAGGTATGCGTATCATGCACGAATTTATTTTTGAAAATAAAAAATGGAGTACGGCATCTGTTTTTTCCCAAACCCTGGCAGAGCTTAAACAACATCAATTATCAACAGGCTTGCTGCAAGAATTAACAGATGTGGACACTGAAGATGACTGGTTGCAATCTAAAAGCATGCATCATGATCTGTGAAATAAATTTACCTGGATACTTAGCACTACTGCCTGAAAAAAAAATACAAACCCTGATTATTTTTGGGGTATTTATTTTACAGTATTTATTTGAGCACGTTTTACCCGAAAACAAAAAGTACAATAATTCCCGGCATGAAGGTTTTAACATACTCATTGGTATTGCAAATGGCTTGTTACTTTTTATCCCTTCTGCCTTATTGATTGAATTGTTAAGTCGCATTGATAAATTGAATATGGGCTTACTACAGCAGTTTTCTCTACCGATCTGGGCCAATATCTTTATTACTGTTTTTGTAATGGATTTTTTAATGTATTGGTGGCATCGCTTTAATCATACTAAAATATTTTTGTGGCAATTTCATAAGTTTCATCATAAGGAAGAAAAAATGAACAGTACTACTGCCCTCCGTTTTCATGGTATTGAACTGATCTTTTCTCTAATGGGCAAAGCAGCATTTTACCTCATGATAGGGTTTTCTTTCATTCCCATACTCATTTATGAAGCCATGTTTTTTATAATAGTAGTTATACATCATTCTAATATCCGCATATCCAAAAATTTCGACATGGTGTACAGGCAAATCTTTTCCTCTCCAAAAATGCATCGCATACATCACTCCAATATACAACAGGAAACAGACAGCAATTATGGCTCCGTGTTCAGTTGGTGGGACCGGCTCTTTGGTACCTACAAAAAAGAGACAGCCGGGGAAATTGTCTTTGGAATTGACAACAGCAACCGTTAACTAAACAAGTTTTAAAAAGCCTGCAGTTAAATATCCTATATTTATCAAAAAAATTAGTGCTCTACAGCTTTGTAAAAGTTTTTGCCCGGTTGGCGTTACCATTATACTGCCGCAATATTGAGGTATTAAAAAAAGAGGTTTTGAAATACCGGAATGGGCCTTTGTTACTGGCCGCCAATCATCCCAATTCATTTTTAGATGCCATAATACTTTGTACTTTATTTGATGGCACGGTTTACTCGCTTGCCAGGGGTGATGCTTTTAAAAATAAAACAGCTGCCAGGATATTATATCTCTTTAAAATGTTCCCCGTGTACAGGGTTAGCGAAGGGGTTGAGAATATGGAAGAAAATTATAAAACGTTTGACCTATGCAAAAATGTATTTAAGCAAAACGGGATCGTTTTAATTTTTAGTGAGGGGAGATGCATTAACGAATGGCATTTACGCCCATTGAAAAAAGGCACAGCCCGCCTGGCTATCAGCAGTTGGGAAGATAGAATTGATTTAAAAATTTTACCTGTTGCAATTAATTATAGCTCATTCAAAAAATTTGGGAAAAATATAAAACTCAATTTTGGTGAAATGATCTCAAAAGAAGATTTAGATTATAAAAACAGTCATGGCAATGCCATACGCCAATTCAATGAAATTTTGCAAACCAGGCTAAGTAAAAATGTTTTTGAAATAGAACCAAATGATAAGGTAGCGTTACATAAAGCGTTTTATATTGATCAATCGCCACTGAAAAAAATAGGATTGTTTATCCCCGCTCTTACAGGATCTATAGTTCATGCTCCATTATATATTTTTACAAAATGGCTGGGAAATATACTGGTTAAAGAAGATGGGCATCATGATTCTAAAATGATCGGGTTATTATTTTTCCTGTACCCTTTTTACCTGCTTACACTTACAATAGTTTGCTTTTGCCTTACAGAAAGCTGGGCTTCATTTTTACTGCTATTGCTTTTTCCTTTTACAGCATGGAGCTACGTTCAGTTAAAAAAACAATTGGATTAATTACTTTACCCTGCTAAATCTGAGGCACTTCACCACCCAGTCTGGCAAACAGGTTTTAGGGCTACGGTTTTTGATGTTCAGGTACAGGCCAAATTTTTTGGCTACTGGTACTTTATGTGTTTCCACGTATTCAATCAAAGTTCCATCAGGGTCTTCATTATACGAAAAATGACCCGATGCTTCACCCATGTCAAAACTGTTTGCACTATTCACCGTAAGTGGATAATCATTAGAGGCACAGATCTCTTCATGAGCATTCATATTATTTAAATCGAAACAAACATGAATAAAACCCCGGTCTCCCCAATGCCGGTTTTCAAATATTTTTTGGGGTTGATGGTTTATAGCCTGTACCAGCTCAATTTGTACCGGGCCCAATAACTTACCGAACGACCCGGTAGCTTTCCAGTTTTTTGTAAGAATAACCCGTTTAAATTTATGATCACTACCCCACAACCCTTGCCAATCACTATAGACATTTTCATCTCTGTATGTTTCTGAGGAAAAGCCTAAAACACTTTTATAAAAATTAACTGATTTATCCATATCAGTAACACCTATAACAACACCGGCTACAGCACCTGTCAGTTTATTTTCATTAGTAAACCAATAATCATCTTCAATCAATTCAAAAATATTATTCCAGGGGTCTTTAATAAAAAAATGTTTTTTGCCTTGAGGATTGATTACGGGCCTATTTAAAATGTTGACATTTTCTTTAATGTAGAAATCATAAGTGGAATAAATGTTTTTACACCTTATTTTAACCGCAAAGACACCTGTGTCGCCCATAGCAATTTCAAAGGCCGGAGCAACAGGTATTTTATCAATGTATTGCCAAATTTCAAAACCACCTCCGCCCTGCATATTCATAGCCAGTATGGCATACCGCTTTTGGGCAATATTACCTGTGTACTGTGTCATAAGGCTAGCAACGGCAGTATCTTTAAAAACAATTATATCAGTACCAAAGATTTTTTTATACCACTCAAAAGCAGCCTTTGCATCGGGTACACCAATACCAATCTGTTGAATTCCGTTAATAAATCTTTCCATTATTTTTAAGTACGAAAAAAGGACGGTTACAGATTACTGTTTTATAAGCCTTTTTAAGGTCGGCGCTGACTATCAGTTTAGCATTTTCTTATATGTACTTTGTATTTCTTCCTGGCTTGCAGCTTTTTTAAAAAGCTGAACGGCTTTCCTGTTTGCCAACTGCACCCGCAGCCAGCTTCTTCCCTCATATTTGCGGGCACTTATTAATGCAGCATCAGCAAATATTTTATACCGGGCTTTTTTCATCAGGCGTTCACAAAATTCATACTCCTCCATGATCAGCAACTCATTTTTAAAACCCCCTGACCGCTCAAAAAGTTCCCGTGTAACAAACAATGTTTGGTCGCCACCATAACAGATAAACCAGTTGAACCGGGTGAACCATGCATTTATCTTCAACAGGAAATTGGAGGAATCGAACCTGGTCCTGTAGCGGCCAAAATCAAATCCGCTCTTAACCGCTGCGATAATATCAGCTGCAAAATTTACGGGAGGAAAACTATCTGCATGTACAAAATAAAAAATCCCACCACTAGAAATCTTCACTCCATAGTTCATTTGGGCTGCTCTTCCTTTTTCTGGAGAAACCATTGCCCTGGCGCCAGCCTGATCAGCCTGCATTACAGTTTCATCAGTACTGCCGCCATCGCTGACGATTATTTCACAAACATTTTCACCTCCATGCTCATGCAAATAAGCGATAAGCTTACCGATGGATGCAGCTTCATTATAGGTAGGTATGATGATGGAAATTCTATATTGCATGCTGGCAAATGTATGTAATAAAAAACCCACACAAAATGTATGGGTTCTTATTATAGGCAGTTAATAGTTTAAACTTCTACGGCACCTTCAACCAATACTGTGGTCTTGTTATTCAACACTTCTACAAAACCACTTTTAATGGTATAAGAAGTGGTCTGTGTTTTATCTTTTAAGATTTTCAGGTTGCCATCTTTTAATGCGCTTACCATGGGTGCGTGCCTGTCCAATACTTCAAACAAACCTGCAATACCCGGCAATTGTACACCGTATACATCGCCGCTGAAAATTTTTTGTTCGGGTGTAAGAATTTCTAAAGTCATGCTTCCTGTCTCCGCCAGCTGGCGGAGAACTTGGTTTATTGGTTAATAATTAATTTCAAATAATCTAAAATTCATCCGCTTCGATAATACTTCAACTTTGCTCAGTGCTCAATAATGATATTTAGTACAAGAGTGCGACGCCAATGAAGCAAAATAGTAATTCAAAAGCCGGGCTCAAAAAAATCCTGCACTAATAAATTTAAGAACTGTTAGTTTTTAAAAAAGCTGTTGCCCTCAGTTCCCCCTTTAGGGGGCGAAGGGGTTCTTACACCTTCGCCGCTTCCATTAATTTCTTACCCTTTTCAATAGCATCTTCCAAAGTACCTACCAGGTTAAATGCTGCTTCGGGATAATCATCAACCTCTCCATCCATAATTGAATTGAACCCACGGATAGTATCTTCGATAGATACCAACACACCTTTTAATCCGGTGAACTGCTCTGCCACAAAGAAAGGCTGACTTAAAAAACGTTGTACTTTACGTGCTCTTGATACAACCAATTTATCCTCATCACTCAACTCATCCAAACCAAGAATGGCAATGATATCCTGTAATTCTTTATAACGTTGTAAAATTAATTTTACCCGGTTTGCTGTATCATAATGTAAGTCACCAACGATCAATGGTGTAAGGATACGTGAAGTACTATCCAATGGATCTACCGCAGGATAGATACCCAGATCGGCGATCTTACGACTCAATACGGTCGTAGCATCTAAGTGGGCAAAAGTTGTTGCAGGAGCCGGATCGGTCAAATCATCCGCAGGTACATATACCGCCTGTACAGAAGTAATTGAACCATTTTTGGTAGAGGTAATCCTTTCCTGCATCAATCCCATCTCAGTAGCTAACGTTGGCTGATAGCCCACAGCACTTGGCATACGGCCTAATAAAGCCGATACCTCGGAACCCGCCTGTGTAAAACGGAAGATATTATCTACGAAAAATAAAATGTCTTTTCCCTGTCCGGTACCATCTCCATCACGGAAATATTCTGCAATAGTTAAACCGCTCAAAGCCACACGAGCCCTTGCTCCCGGTGGTTCGTTCATTTGTCCGAAAACAAATGTTGCTTTTGATTCTTTCAGGTCTTCCATATTCACAGCACTCAAATCCCATCCACCTTCTTCCATACTATGCTTAAATTTTTCGCCATAGTTCATAATACCTGCTTCGATCATCTCTCTCATCAAATCGTTTCCTTCACGGGTTCTTTCTCCCACACCGGCAAATACCGAAACACCACTGTATGATTTGGCAATATTGTTGATCAATTCCTGGATCAATACGGTTTTACCTACACCGGCTCCACCAAACAAACCGATCTTACCACCTTTTGCATAAGGTTCGATCAGGTCAATTACTTTAATGCCGGTGTATAAAATTTCATTCGCTGTACTCAGGTTCTCAAATAATGGTGGCTTAGCGTGAATAGGACGGCCACCTTCTTTACTAACCTGTGGTAAACCATCGATAGCATCGCCTGTTACATTAAATAAACGGCCTTTGATTGCATCACCTACAGGCATTGCAATTGGTTTGCCGGTATCAATTACAACTGTACCACGTACAAGGCCTTCTGTTCCGTCCATTGCAATGGTACGAACGCTGTCTTCACCAAGGTGTTGTTGTACTTCTAACACAAGTGTATCACCGTTTTCACGTTTCAACTCTAATGCATTTAATATTTCGGGAAGTTTGCTGTCATTGTCAAACTGAACGTCAACTACAGCGCCGATGATCGATTTTACTTTACCAGTATTGGCCATATAAAATAAGGTTTAATTTTCGAGCCGCAAAGGTAAGGCTTGAGGGTTGGAATTAAAAATTAGACTGGAACTTTTTTATGCCCATGGGAGAATACTCCTGAAGCTGGGTTGATTAACCTCGCCCCCAACCCCTCTCCAAAAGAGAGGGGCCAAACCTCCTATGCAAAGATTGTATTATTATTTTTAAGATAACTATAATAGCCTATACAGCAAAGCAGCTAATAAACCGCCTACCAGTGGGCCTACAACCGGTACCCAGCTATATGCCCAGCCACTACTGCCTTTCCCTTTTATGGGTAAGATAAAATGCATGATCCTTGGCCCCAGGTCCCGGGCGGGGTTAATGGCGTAACCCGTTGGTCCACCTAAACTTAGGCCTATACCTAATACCAGTAAAGCAACAGGCAGTGCATCCAATGCACCCAGCTTAACATCCGCACCGGTGATAAAGAAGATGGCAAATACCAGCGCAAAAGTGCCAATGATCTCGGTTATTAAATTGAAAGTAATATGAGATATGGCAGGACTGTTACAAAATACGGCCAATTTGGTGTTGGCATCCGCTGTTTCATCAAAATGCTGTTTGTAGGCGATCCAAACCAATAAGGCGCCGATCATAGCCCCGGCAAACTGTCCGGCTATATAAATTGGTACAAGGGCCCAATCAAATTTATCAGCAGCAGCAAGTCCAATGGTAACAGCAGGGTTTAAATGTGCCCCACTTTGCGGAGCTGAAATATATACACCAACAAAAACTGCAATGGCCCATCCAAAAGTAATTACCAGCCAGCCGCTGTTGTTTCCCTTGGTCTTATTTAAAAGCACGTTTGCTACAACGCCATCTCCCAATAAAACTAAAAATGCGGTGCCTAAAAGTTCAAAGATGAAATTATTCATATGCAGTAGTTGAAATTGAAAAGTACCTCACCCCAACCCCTCTCCTTAAGGAGAGGGAACTGGTAGATGGTAGCGATGATTGAGTGATGGATGAAAAAGGATTGATCCTGATGTGGACGAGATAATGCCGGGATATGTTTAATGCGCCGCTCCTTCTCCTTAAGGAGAAGGAGGTGGAGGATGAGGTTTAAAAAGCTGAATAGAAAACAAAAAGTACAAGAGTGCGATGCAACGATGCTGAGCGATGAACAATAGTTGGTAACAAAAAAATAAAACTACGAAAGCCAAAATGGCAGAACAGGTAAACATAAAAGAATTCTTTACACCTAACATTAGTAACATGGGTGGCAATTTGGTAAGAAGAACCAAAGGTGACCGTGTTATCTGGGGCATTGTAATTATTCTTACCCTGGTGAGTTTACTTGTTGTGTACAGCAGTACCGGCTCGCTGGCCTATAAGTATAGCCGCAG
>JAYUYX010000189.1:0-23147 GCA_043752205.1 Chitinophagaceae bacterium | reverse complement strand
CCTGTTTTGTGTCTATAACAATAGCAGCTTGAGCACCAATATGCTTAAATCTGTTAAATGATTCAGGGCATAAAAAAATTTCGTAGTTTGATACATCATAAGGGTTAACTTCTATTGCATTTACAATTATTCCATTGGCAATATAAATTGGGTTACTCTTCATTCCACTTGCATTAGGTGAGATCTTTACTTTAAGCAAGTGTCTATCCTTAATTTTAATATTTTGGATTTTTTCTGTCCATTTACATAAAAAGTAAGACCTATACATAATATCGTAAATAGAATTTTCACTGAGAAATGAACTTTATTTTTTAGTTTCGAAAAGAAAAAGCACGCCTTTTTTTATATTTTGATTTTTAGATTGCTGCATGGCAAATTCCTACACCAGTTCTTTCAACTTCCCCACCACTGCATCTACCTCTGCCTTTGTATTGTGCTTACTAAAACTGAAACGTACTGTTACCTGGTTGGGATTATTGTTGATGGCACGGATAACATGGCTGCCCTGGTCGGCGCCACTGGTGCAGGCGCTGCCGCCGCTGGCGCAGATATTATTGATATCGAGATTGAAAAGAATCATCTCCGATCTTTCTGTTTTTGGAAAACTGGCGCTGACTACGGTGTATAAACAACGGCCCAATGCATCACCATTAAAAGCAACGCCGAGGATATGTTTTTTTAATTCATCCATCATATAATACTTCAGCGTGCAGATGTATGCCATGTCTTCCTCGTGGGTGGCAGTTGCCATTTCAAGGGCTTTAGCAAAGCCCACAATGCCGTACAGATTTTCTGTACCGGCCCTCATGTTACGTTCCTGTGCGCCACCATGTACAAGCGGTTTTATTTTTACATTCTCATTGATATATAAAATGCCCACACCTTTTGGCCCGTGAAATTTATGTGCTGCACCGGTAATAAAATGTACAGGTGTATTTCTCAGGTCGAAAGGAAAATGGCCTACCGTTTGCACGGTATCACTATGAAAAATGGCGCCGTATAATTTACATAATTCACCAACCGCATGAATGTCTAAAATATTTCCTATCTCGTTGTTAGCATGCATTAAGGAAACCAGCGTTTTTTCTTCGCTGGCTGCCAGCAATTTTTCCAGATCTTCAATATCTACATGGCCATTGGGTAATAATTTTACATAGCTCACTTTGGCAATGTCAAGGTTATCTATATGCTCAACAGAATGCGTTACTGCATGGTGTTCTATATGTGATGTAATGATATGCCTGCAACCAAGGTCACGGACAGCGCAGGAAATAGCAGTGTTGCTGCTTTCGGTACCGCCACTGGTAAAAAATATTTCGGCAGGATGGGCATTCAGGATCTTTGCAACGCTTTTACGGGATGTTTCAATAGCCATGCGGCTCTCTCGTCCATAAGAATAAATGGAAGAAGGGTTGCCAAACTTTTCAGTAAGGTAAGGCATCATAGTTTCCAGCACCTGCGGATCAAGGGCTGTGGTTGCTGCGTTGTCGAAATAGATTCTCTGCATTGCTGTTTGTTGTTTGTGATTTGCTGTTTGTGGTTGGGTGTTTATTAGTTGAAAGTATTCGATTTATCTTACTCTTCTAACAACAAACTATAAACCATCAACTACAAACTTTTTCGGCCTACATCATCTTGCCAATATCCTGCATCAGCCGACGGGCAATATTTTCAGCCGTTGTTTCAAAATTACTTTCGGCATAAATACGGATGATGGGTTCTGTATTGCTGGTTCGTAAATGTACCCAGTCATTATCAAACTCTATTTTCAGTCCGTCTTCTGTATTTATCGGATGATTTTTATACAGGTCTTTTATATTCTCAAAAATAGTTTTTACATCTGTGCCATTACTCAGCTCAATTTTATTTTTGCTGATAAAATAATCAGGATAGGTATTGCGTAACTGCCTGATGGTTTTTTTACTTTTAGCAAGATGCGTTAAAAACAAGGCAATGCCGATCAATGCATCCCTGCCATAGTGGAGGTCCGGTACAATGATACCACCATTGCCTTCGCCACCGATCACTGCATTCACAGCTTTCATTTTATTGACCACATTTACTTCGCCAACCATGCTGGGAAAATATTCTCCACCATGTTTTATGGTTACATCCTTTAATGCTTTTGTAGAGGACATGTTGGAAACAGTATTGCCTTTTCTTTTACTCAAAATATAATCAGCAACGGCAACTAAAGTATATTCTTCGCCAAACATGGTTCCATCCTCACAAACAAAACAAAGCCGGTCAACATCCGGATCAACAGCTATACCAAGGTCGGCATTATGCTTTACAACGGCCTGGCTAAGATCTCCGAGATGCTCAGGTAAAGGCTCAGGATTATGGGCAAAATTTCCATTGACTTCTGCATTTAACACTTCAATTTCTTTTACCCCCAGCGCTCTTAATAATGCCGGCACGGCAATGGCACCGGTACTGTTAACAGCATCAATAACTATTTTAAAATTTTTCTTTTTTATTGCGGCGGCATCAACGAGCTCGTACCCCACTACTGCATCAATATGCTTTTGCAATAGGTCTTCATTTTTTATATAAGTGCCCAGCTTATCAACCTTTGTAAAATTAAAATCCTCTTTTTCTGCAGCTGTTAAAATAAGCTTGCCTTCATCGCCGCTTATAAATTCACCTTTATTGTTCAATAATTTTAAAGCGTTCCACTCTTTAGGATTATGGCTTGCAGTAAGGATGATGCCACCTGCAGCTTTTTCAAACTGTACAGCCATTTCAACTGTTGGTGTTGTACTTAGTCCAAGATCAATTACATCCAGTCCTAAGCCAATAAGTGTGTTCACTACCAGGTTGCTCACCATTTCGCCACTGATACGCCCATCACGTCCAATAATTATTTTGGTATTGCTGCCTTGCTGTAATATCCAGCTTCCATAGGCTGCTGCAAACTTCACAATGTCAACCGGGGTAAGGTTCTCGTTGGTTTTTCCGCCAATGGTGCCTCTGATGCCGGAAATACTCTTTATCAATGCCATGCTCATGCTTTTTAGGGAGAGCAAAGATAAGAAACGTTTTGTGTTATGAGTTTGGTGTTTGAGGTTTTATGACCGTATTATTTAGCAGGTTGCGCTATTTAAAAAACACAAAATCTCAAACTCAAAACCCTAAATGTATTCCTTTAACTTTGCTCCATGCAACAAACCTGGTTTAAAGATTGGTTCAACTCACCATATTATCATCAATTATACTTTAACAGGGATGATAAAGAGGCGGGGGCCTTTATTGATAAACTGATCAATTATTTAAAACCACATACTACAAGCCGTATGCTGGATGTTGCCTGTGGTAAAGGCCGGCATTCTATTCAGCTGGCAGAAAAGGGTTTTGATGTAACCGGTATTGACCTTAGTGATGACAGCATCAACGAAGCATTATTATCCCAAACAGATACGCTTCATTTTTATAAACATGATATGCGTTTGCCGTTCTGGATTAATTATTTTGATTATGCGTTTAATTTTTTTACCAGCTTTGGTTATTTTAAAACCAGGCGGGAACATGATAATGCCATACGCACCATTGCACAGTCTATAAAAAAGAACGGCAGTTTTGTAATGGACTTTTTAAATGTGCATTTTGCAGAAGATCACCTGGTACACCAGTCAGAAAAAGAGATTGATGGAATTAATTTTATCATTACCAAGTGGTATGATGAAACGCATTTTTTTAAAAAGATCATTATTGAAGATGAGTCTCTGCGTGAGCCGCTCATCTATACAGAGAAAGTTGCTAAATTTTCTTTAGGTGATTTTACAGAGATGTTTGCCTACCAGGGAATGCAGATACAGGAAGTATTTGGCGATTATGATTTTGGAAATTATGATGTAAGAAAATCGCCCCGGATGTTGATGATCGCTAAAAAGATAAACCTCTGATTTTCTACAAATAATTTTTATGTGCGCCTGCCTGTCCCGATTATTTTTGATGCACTTTACTTTGGCCAATCCGTCGTCTTCAACAAGCTGCTAATGACATGTATTTTAGGATTCTTACTTTCAAACTATAAGGCTTTCAGCCTTAGCCTGTCAAAGGCTGGCTTCCTCTTATAATCCGGGTTCTACAAGCCCACCCTGACACTCTTCTTAAAAGTTATTTTCATTCGCAAAGGGCATAAATACTTTTTATAAGTGTCTCAAACTGACAGCACACAAGTTAATGAGGTGATTAAAGATTTCTATTTGTTTTTATTATTAATCAGCATCCATCTTGCTGTCTCATACATGGCTGATGTGAGTTGCGACAAATGCGCCTTAATGGAATCCTCCTGCTTTTTATTCAATGGCGGCAGGTTATTACGCACCGGTACTAGTTCTTCCTTTTTTATGCGGATATTTTTACGAAAAAAATAGTCATCGCTTACCACACCTATCCAGCCGGGAGCATGATAGATAATAAATGCAGCATTTTCTTTTTTGGTTGAATCAAGCAGGTCTCTTCCCAGGGTTGTATTTAAATAGGGCTGCTGCATCATACCGGCAACTGTTGGTAAAATATCTACCTGCGACACCGGTTCAGATCTTTTTTGAGGAGCCAGCAGTTCGGGAGCATAGAACAAAAGCGGAACATGCTCTTCACTGAGCCTTTGCTCTGTCCACGCTTTTGGATAAATTGCAGTGGCATTCCCTTCTACACCATGATCTCCTGTAAAAATAAAAATGGTATTATCAAAGTAGAGAGATTTTTTTGCTGCTTCCATGAATTTTTTGATGCAGTAATCGGTATAAGCAAATGCATGAAATTCTTCCAGGGATTCAAAACCGTATTTTACTAATTCTTCTTCGCTAATATTTTGCCGCACAAAATCTTTATCTTCTTCAGGTATATCAAATGGCCGGTGATTATCTGCTGTTTGTACAATGGCAAAAAATGGTTTTGGCTGCTTTGCTAAAACTTCGTTGGCTTCAAGAAACAAATTTTTATCGCTGATACCCCACACATTTAATTTTGCTGATTTGTATTTACCTTCTTCATAAACCTGAACTCCTTTTATATTATCTACCAGGCCTTTAAAATTATTGAACTGGCTACGGCCACCTATAAAATAATATTTTTCGTAGCCATCAAAATCATTAATGATGGTGCGCTGATTTACTGACTCGGGATTGCGGGTAGAGAATTTTGAGAGCTGCACATCTGGAATGCCGGTAATGGTTGCAAAAACCCCTCTTGCCGTGCCAAAGGTTGGTGTAAAACAGCGTTCAAAAAAAATGCCTTCATTACACATCTGGTTAAAGTATGGCGTACTGTTCAGCGGATTACCACTCATGCTGCTTTTATACATACTGAAGCTTTCACAAAGCACCAATACTACGTTGGGCTGACTTTCAAATGCTTTACTTCCCGGGTGAATTAAGCGGCTGTATCCTTTTTTAAAACTATTATTATCCTCTAAATGTAAGAACCGGCACATATCGTTGTAATACTCATTGGCTTTACTGTTATGATCTGGTGCACGGAAACGAAGTGTTGTAAAAAAATTCTGTAAAGGATTTAAAGCCAGGTTACTTTTAAATTCATCATTTAAACTGAAGGCCCTGAAAAAATCTAAAGGCTTAAGTGTAAAAAAACCATACACAAACCAGCATAATAAAAGTAATGCTGCTGCATGCCACCTGCGGCGGTAAGTAAATTTATGTATGTTGATATTTTTTTCTGTTACATCAACATGCATTTTCCTGAACATCCAGGTCATCATGATAACCGCACCGGCAAGCCCTACCAGTATCCAGATCACAGGATAACTTTGCCATACCATCTGCAAACTTTCCCTTGGGTCTTCGGCAAATATCAAAGCATCGGCATTAAGTCTGGCATTGATGTAGGCAAACTGGCCAAAATCGGCCCCGTAAAAAAATAAAACAAGCAGGGTTAACAAGCCAAGATAAGCTGTCCATATTTTTTTGCTTCGCTGGCTGTAAAAAGGCGATAACCTTGGATATAAAGAGAATAAGGCTATGGGTAATAAAATAAGGGCAATCCAGCGCAGGTCGTATTTTAAACCCAGCCAGAATGCAGGGCCAAGTTCTAAAACGCTGATTGATGCGGGCTTAAAAAATATAACCGTGGCAATGCGAAAGGCCGTAAATATACACAGGTATATCAGGAACAGTTTAACTATCCATTGTATAGTTTTGGGAACACGCCTGCTGATAAGCATAGTTTATTTTTTCCTTTAGCCTGAGTAAGAATGCGAAAATACTAAAACTGTAGTTAGAAACGGGACTATCAGGCATTGCTGAAAGATCACTGCTTCTTTTTATTGTTAAGCAACAGGTACCTGGCAGTTTCATAATAGGCATCAGTAAGCCGCTGCAGGTAATTCTTCATGCTGCTGGTTTCGGTATTTACAGGAATAGGTTCATTGTCCGTTACTGAAACAAAATCCACTTTGCCTGTTTTATAATTTTTGAGGTAATAATATTTGTTACTCACCAGGCCAATTGTTTTTACATCATGATCGATGATGAATGCAAACTTTTCTTTGTTCACCATAACCGTTGATGCAGTATCAAACAGGTCTCTTCCCAGCGAATTATTTATATATGGAATTTTTGCAAGAGAGGCAATGGTTGGTAAAATATCAACCTGCGAACAGACATCACTTATTCTTTGGGGCTTTAAAAATCCGGGTGCATAAAACAATAGCGGCACATGCTCACAGGTAAGTCCCTGCTCGGTCCAGCTTTTTGGAAAATAATCCAGCGTACCATTATAGCGGATGCCATGATCGCCAACAAAAACAAAAATGGTATTTTTAAAATAAGCCTCCTGCTGAGCAGCTTCCATAAATTTTCGGTAACCAAAATCGGTATAGCGGAAAGCATTCATCTCTTCATTGCTTTCAAATCCAAAACGCTTAAGTGAATCGGCTGAATATGCAATTGATGTAAATTCATCCTTGTCTTCGGCAGGTATAGTATATGGCCGGTGATTATCTGCCGTTTGTATAATAGCAAAGAAAGGTTTTACCTGTTGCTTTAAAACGTTGTTGGCTTCTAAAAATAAATTCTTATCGCTGATGCCCCATACATCAATTTTTTTGGCAGTATAATCATCCTCTTCGTACAGCTTAAGGTTATTAATGTTGTTGGTTAATACACCACGAATATTTGCCCAGGTTGCACTGCCTCCTAAGAAATAAAAATTATCATAACCTTTAAAATTGTTGATGATGGTTTGTTGATCTACTGCATTAGGATTGCGGCTTGCCGTCTTAGGACTTTCAACATCAGGGATGCCTGTAATAGTGGCCCATACCCCACGGGCAGTGCCGTATGCAGGGGTAAAGCACCTGTCGAAGAAAACTCCGTTGTTACACAATTCATTAAAATAAGGGGTAGTGTTCAAAGGATTATTATACATACTGCTTTTGTAAGCGCTAAAGCTTTCGCAGATGACCAGTACAATGTTTGGGTTAGTATTTAATGGATTATGGTTTGTGTAGTTCCTTTCATAGTTAATTGTTGTACTGTCTGATACCGGAATACCAAGATATTCTGCCATCATAGGATATGCTTCTTTAACCTTTTTTATATCATAAGATGAACTTCTGAAATTTAATGTGCTTACAAAACTCTGGAAAGGGTTCAATGCCAGGTTGGCTTTAAAATCATCACTTAAAGTGTAGGCATCACTCCATCGTAACGGGAACTGCCCGATCTTACCAAAAATGAAAATACCAAAAACCAGGAATGCTGCTACATATTGTAAACTTCCTTTGCGTTTATAAAAACTATCCTGCTGCTGATATCGGGCAAGTAATCTTCCAAAAAATAATCTTGCCAACATAAATAATATAATAATGGCAATGCTGATCTTTAATAGGGGATAAGATTGCCACATCATGTTAAAAGATATGCCTGCATCTTCTACATAATTTAAAACTGTGGCGTTGAGCCGCTGGTGCAGGTAATCAAAATGATAGTAATCAATTGCGGATACCAATACGATAATGATGAATACTAAGGGAAGTAAAATATTCCAGGCATACCTTGCTTTATAATTTTTAAAAGGATTTAAAAAAGGGATGGCACAAGGCAGCATCATGGCCAGGCCTATAATGCATACTATACGGGCATCATATCGCAGTCCTAAAATAAATGCAGAGCCGGAAAAAGCTTTACCCGGCGGATTGAATCTCCAGAAAATGATCAGCCTGGAAATGCTCATAATGATAAGTAACAATAAAACCACCGAAAAAATCCAACGTAAAAGTTTTGGAACCCGTTGTAAAAACTGCATGTACAATTATTTATTAATGGAGCAAAATTAGTTTATTATTTTTGGCTGATGTCTATTTATCGCACATCTTGCATTTAATGGAGCAACTGATCTCATACGATAAGCATCTTTTTAAGATCATTAATGACCAGTGGAGCAATCCGTTCTTCGATTGGCTGATGCCTTTGATGCGTAATTCTATAATGTGGTATCCTTTATATCTTTTCTTATTCTTACTGGTGGTCGTAAATTTTAAAAAGAATATTTTCTGGTGGATATTGTTTGGAGTGGGTGCAGTAATACTCTGTGATTTTGTAAGCAGCAAGATCATTAAGGAAAATTTTATACGCCTGCGGCCATGCAATGACCCATCCATTGCAGGCTGGATAAATGTACTGGTTGGATACAGGCCTCAAAGCAGCAGTTTTACTTCTTCGCATGCAACCAACCATTTTGGAATGGCCATGTTCATCTTTGTTACGCTAAAAGAAAGGTTTAAAACATGGCCTGTTATTTTCTTTTTATGGGCTTTTGGTATTTGCTTTGCACAGGTATATGTAGGGGTGCATTATCCCCTGGATGTAATCAGTGGGGGACTAATTGGAATACTTATCGGATATTTGTCCGGAAGATCGTTTAATAAAAACTACGGTTTAGCTTAAAAATACATGACGGAAATTTTGATAATATTGGGGCTGATACTAATCAACGGCGTCTTCTCCATGGCCGAAATTGCTCTTGTCTCTGCCCGAAAGGCCAGACTTGAAGGACAAGCTAACAAGGGTGATGAAAAAGCAAAAGCAGCATTAAAGTTGGCCAACCATCCTGATGTATTTCTTTCTACCGTACAGGTTGGTATTACCCTAATCGGTATTTTAACAGGTATATTTTCAGGCGAAAAATTAAAGACGCCGGTTATTGAATATTTTAACCGCTTCGAATGGTCAAGAGGCTATAGCAATGGGATTGCTACTACTATCATTGTTGTTATTCTTACTTATTTTTCATTGGTGCTGGGAGAACTGGTACCTAAAAGAATTGGTTTGGCCCGGCCGGAATACCTTGCCAAAAATTTTGCAAAACCCATGAGTTGGTTAAGCAAGATCACTTTTCCTTTTATCTGGCTTTTAACTTCATCAACTCATGTAATTGTAAAATTATTTAAGCTTAAAGTTACCGATAACCAGGTAACAGAAGAAGAGATAAAAGCCATGATCAGTGAAGGTAGTGAGCACGGCGCCATTGAAGAAGAGGAAAAGGAAATTATTGAAAGGCTATTTCACCTGGGCGACAGGAATATCACTTCCCTGATGACACACCGTACAGACATTGTATGGTTTGATGAGCAGGAAACTGTTCAGCAATTTAAAGATAGGTTTGAAGTGCTTACTTATTCAACATACCCGGTTTGTACTAAAATAGTAGATGATATAAAAGGCTTAATTTATGTAAAGGATCTTATTAAAGCCTCTGCAACAACTTTACTTAAAGACCTTGCCAAGCCAGCTATGTTTGTACCCGAAAATAATAGCGCTTACCAATTACTGGAAAAATTTAAATCAACAAAGATCCACAGCTGCTTTATTGTTAATGAGTATGGAACGCTAGAAGGTATGATAACCCTGAACGATGTGCTGGAAGCAATTATTGGTGAAGTGCCACAAACAGGGCAGGAAGAATACGAGATTGTTGAAAGGCAAGACGGGTCGTACCTCGTAGATGCACAGATCCCTTTCTATGATTTTTTAAGCAGGTTTGAAAAAACAGAATGGATGAATGAAGGTGAGCATGATTTTGATACCATTGCCGGCTTTGTTTTGCATGAGTTGGAACATATACCGGTAACCGGCGAAAGGTTTGAGTGGAATGGTTTTGATATTGAGATCATAGATATGGACGGGCAGCGGATAGATAAACTGCTGGTAAAAATATCTGAAGAATTAAAAGATGAAATGGAGGATTAAAATTCAAAGCTTGTCTTAAATTCTGGATTGACAAGCTTTGTACTTTGCCTTTTTCCATTTACAATTACATGTAAAATACTGATCTGTTCTTTTTTATATTCAAAGAGAATATTGTCGGCAATATCCAATTTTTTTACCGCTGCAATATTATCTACCTGGTAAAAGCTTATTATGCCTTCTTCATCCTGCTCATAGCCCATAAATTGAAGTACAAGATTTTTCCCATCCGCTTTTAGTTGCAGGTGTTTTTGTACATAATCAGCCACCAACTTGTTCATAGCGTTCTTATCCTTTTTCAGCAGGTCCACATGGGTTTTATAAGCCTGTCTTAATGCCTTTTCAAAATCATCTGTAAAAATTTTACAGCTTATTTCAAGCGTTTTGTCTTTAGCATTGTGTTCAATTTCTGTTACACTAACATAAATTGGGTGGTATGTTTTAGTGCCCCCATTAAAAATGAGTCCTCCAATAATTAACCATTTAAATAAAATAGTTGCCATTTAGCAAAGAGATTAATAAAAAACCGTTTCTTTAAAGATATTTGACAGGCAAAACTAATGCAAACAATTAAGTAAACCTGTTTAATGCAGAATTTGGGATTTTATTTTGATTTGGGCTGGAATCATATCATTTCAAAAGATGCCCTCGATCATTTGCTCTTTGTAATCGTTTTAAGTGCTGTATATGTAATTGCCGACTGGAAAAAAGTATTGATACTGATTACTGCTTTTACTGTGGGCCATTCACTTACTTTATTCTTGAGTATTATTGACCTGGTTAGGGTGAATAGCGAACTGGTAGAATTTTTAATTCCCTGCACCATAATCATTACTTCAGCATTTAATTTGTGGCAAAAAGGAGTTGGGGCACAAACATTGCGGCGTAATTATTTTTTAGCCTTTTTTTTTGGGTTGATACATGGTTTAGGCTTTGCAAATGCTATTCGATTCATAATGCAAAGGAATGACAGCATTGGTATGAACCTTTTAGGGTTCAATCTTGGACTGGAAGCAGGGCAGATCGTAATAGTGGCAGTTATTCTTTGTTTGAGTTTTTTAATTGTAAATAAAGCAGGCTTACAAAGAAAATGGTGGGTGTGGATATTGTCAGGAGCTTCTTTAATAATAGCATCAAAAATGGCATGGGATCGGTTCCCTGTATAAAATTTATAAAAATAATCATTCAATTAATATACAATGAAACAACTATCAGTCTTTAGTTTTTTAGTTTTAATGTGCATTTGTGTTAATGCCCAGGATATTAAAAATAATCCCGGTAGTAACCACGGTAACCGCTTCGAGCAGCTGGGTACTATTCTACCCACACCCAATGAATATCGTACAGCAAGTGGTGCACCAGGTCCAAAATACTGGCAACAGCGCTGCGATTATGATATTGTTTGCGAACTTGATGAACCCAATCGCCGTCTTATCGGTAAAGAAACCCTTACCTATTATAACAACTCTCCTGATATATTAACCTATTTATGGTTACAGCTTGATGAGAATGAGCATAGTAATACCAACAACTCTGGTTACCAGGGCAGCAATACCATGCCTCGTGCAATTGGCGAAGATGATATAGTTAAATATGGGGGTAAAATAGATAAGGATCGTGAATATGGTATAAACCTTACCAGGGTTGCAGATGCAACAGGTAAGGCGCTGAAATATACAGTAAACAAGACCATGATGCGTATTGAATTGCCGATGCCACTTAAACCTGGTCAGCAGTTCATCTTTAAAGTTGACTGGAATTATAATATCATTGAAAGAACTAAATATGGTGGCCGTGGCGGATATGAGTTTTTCCCTGAAGATGGGAATGACCTGTACACCATGACACAGTGGTTTCCCCGACTATGTGTTTACAGCGATTTCCAGGGATGGCAGAACCACCAGTTTGTTGGCAGCGGAGAGTTTGCATTAACCTTTGGTAATTACAAAGTGGCTATGACAGTTCCTGCAGATCATGTGGTACTATCAACCGGAACTGGACAAAATTTTCAACAGGTATTAACGCCGGCTCAATTTGCACGCTGGCAAAAAGCACAAACAGCTACTGATGTAATGGAAATAGTTACGCTGGATGAAGCTGTTGCAAAAGAGAAACAAAAATCAAAAGATAAAAAAACCTGGATATTTAAAGCTGATATGGTACGTGATTTTGCATGGGGCTCTTCCCGAAAATTTGTTTGGGACGCTATGCCAACCATGGTAGAAGGTAAGAAAGTAATGTGCATGAGCGGATATGGAAAAGAAGCTTATAGTCTTTACCGCAAATACAGTACAAAAGCGGTGGCGCATACTATTAAGACCTATTCTAAGTTTACCATTCCTTATCCATACCCTGTTGCTCAAAGTTTAGAAGCTGCAAATGGTATGGAATATCCAATGATCTGTTTCAACTTTGGCCGTACAGAGAAAGATGCCACTGGTAAGTACAGTGTTAACAGTACCTATAGCGAAGGAACAAAAAATGGTATGTTAGGCGTTGTGATCCATGAAGTAGGCCATAACTTTTTCCCTATGATCATCAACAGCGATGAAAGACAGTGGACATGGATGGACGAAGGACTGAATTCATTTTGCGAATACTTGGCTGAAGAATTATGGGATAATAAATTTCCGGTAGGTAAAGGGCCAGCATATAAAATTGTTGATTATATGAAGCTACCAAAAGATATGCTGGAGCCTATCATGACAAACAGCGAAAATATAATTCAGTTTGGTCCGAATGCTTACAGCAAACCATCAACCGGTCTTAACATTCTCCGTGAGACGATAATGGGTAGAGAGAATTTCGATTATGCTTTTAGAGAGTATGCAAGACGCTGGGCATTCAAACATCCAACGCCTGCTGATCTTTTCCGTACGATGGAAGATGCCAGTGCTGAAGACCTTGATTGGTTCTGGAGAGGATGGTTCTATGGAACCGAACCATGCGATATCTCCATTGATACGGTTAAATGGGCAATACTGAATACTGATGCTGCGGCTGCACCAATAAACCCCGGTAGCAACACAAGAAAAGTGCCGGTAGCAAAACCCATATTGAATACTTTTGATGATATCTCTAAAATAAGGAACCGTACCGATAAAAATATTGTTTTTGAAACCGATGCAGATAAATCACTGAGAGATTTTTATTGGAATTATGCCCGTGGACTTGCTAAAGTAGATTCTACCCCTTTTGAAATAACTACTCCACCTGCTGTACCTGATAATTATTCCGAAGCGGAGCGATTTAAATTAGCAGGTGATAAAAATATGTACGAGATCACTTTTAGTAATAAAGGCGGCCTGGTAATGCCTATAATTATTGAGTGGACTTTCAAGGATGGTACAAAAGAGGTTGACCGTATTGCTGCCCAGGTTTGGCGCAAGAACGAGAATAGGGTTATCAAGACCTTTATGAAAAATAAGGAAGTGGCTTCTATCAAACTTGATCCATTAAGAGAAACTGCAGATATCAATACAGACAATAATACCTGGCCGGCCGTTACAACAGCCAGTAAATTTCAGTTATTTAAAGCTGGTGCCCGGGGTGCAAGAGGTGCTGGTGGCGGCGTAAACCCCATGCAAAAAGAGATAAAATAAGAATTCTAGTTACTTGAATATAAGCGCATAACTAAAAATTATGCGCTTTTTTTAATTTTTTACTTGTTTAAATAAAATATTTTACTTTATTTTGCTCTTCGGAATTCTTATACCTATCACAAACTACTGCAGAAATTATACTGCGACTTAATTACCTAAGCTCTGATTTCCTATTTTAAAGCAAGTAAATCCATTTCTTTTTAAAATTCGTACGTTGTTCGTTTAACATTTTAATTAGTGTTATTCCTGCATCAGGTTATTTTTAAAAAGCATTAGGTATTTAAAGATACAAGCTCCAATCCCATTGATTTTCCATTGTTAAAATTCATTATTCCAACAAAAAATTGGACTAATAATTAAATCACCTCGTAAACTAAAAAAAACAATGAAAAATTTTACATTATCAATCGCAATGCTGTTGCTATCGGCTATGGCATTTTCTCAAAGCAATCCCTGCCCTGATATTCAAGCCAGTGGATACACTTTTATTTCATCTACTCCTCCCAGCTGTACCGCAAAAGTGTTTGTATATGCAACAGGGGATATTGCATCTCAAAAAGGTCTTCGTATTGAGGTTTTCCAGGGGCCAAATGCCACCGGCCCATTAATAGCCGATACTTGTCACATTGTGCCAAAAAACAGCCCAAGTATCTTATATGAAAGTCCGGTATTTGTAGCTCCTTGTACAGCTCCGCTTTCTTATAGAATTACACGTTATACTGCCAGTAATGGCCAGTGTGGAGGTGGTACTTGTGGTGCCGTATTCACTATTAATGGAGGGCCATTACCCATAACAATAAGCACATTTTACACTAAACGCAACGGCAATAATGTTGTACTTAACTGGAGATCTGAAACAGAGATCAATGCAAAAGAATTTGTTATTGAAAGAAGTACAGGTAATGGATTTGTTGCAGTAGGAACAGTTGCTGCTCTTAATAATGGAGGAGGTGCAGCTTACTCTTTTGTTGATAATAATAATTCTAAAACAGTTTCCCAATACCGCTTAAAAATGGTTGATTTAAATGCAAGCTTTAAATTAAGTGAAACAAGGGCAGTAAAAGGCACAGCAGCAGTTAGTGATTTCTCAGTGTATCCTAACCCAAGTGTTGGTTTTGCAAAGATTACTATTGCTGACCTTGCTGAAGCAACTAATGTTGATATAATAGATAATGCAGGCAGATTAGTTAAATCAATTGAATTAAAAAATACCAATACTGTAGAGATTAATAATCTGCAAAGTGGTATTTACCTGATAAGAATTACAAATAAAGCTACAGGCGAAGCCCTGACAAAAAAATTAACCGTAACTAATTAATTTAAAATTTCGATTTAGAAACCAAGCACAAATCTGGCTGCCTGCAAAGGCAGCCTTTTTTTATTTTATGTCTTAGCTTCGCTAAAAAAAAGTCAATGAAACTAATTCAGACTTTAATACTGGTTTTTACGCTATCAATAACCGCAAGAGCCGGAAAGGTAGATACTATTGAAATTTATAGTAATAGTATGCATAAGTATATTAAAGCTGTTGTTATAATACCCACGAGTTATAATTCTATTGCATCCCGGTATCCAGTAATTTATTTATTGCATGGGTACGATGGAAACTCCAGCAACTGGATCGTAAAAGCTCCCGAGTTAAAAGATCATGTTGATACCTATCAAACGATAATCGTGTGCCCGGATGGAGCTATAAGCAGCTGGTATTTTGATAGCCCTGTTGATTCAGCCTACCGGTATGAAACACATATAGCAAAGGAACTGGTGCATCATGTAGATAAAAAATACCGGACTATAGCCAATAAAAATCATCGTGCTATTACAGGCTTAAGTATGGGAGGCCATGGAGCTTTATTTATTGGCTTAAGGCATTCGGATATTTTTGGCGCTGCTGGTAGTTTGAGTGGTGCTGTGGATATATGGGGAATGAAAAATAAATATGATATCAATAAGCGGATTGGTGATACGGTTATAAATGCTCAATACTGGTATAATTTTACTGTAATAAATTTAATAGAAAGGAACACTAAAACTGACCTTAAAATAATTTTTGACTGCGGCACCAGAGATATCTTCATTGACGCAAACAGGCGGTTACATCAAAAAATGCAAACTTTAAAAATTCCGCATACCTACATTGAAAGGCCAGGAAACCATGACTGGAATTACTGGCGTAATAATATTTCTTATCATTTGCTGTATTTCAAAAATTATTTTGATCAAAATCAATGAGTGTGTATTTTACACATTCCTGATTTTGATTTACCGGCCTATACCAATTGATTGCTGGCCGTTCTGATTAATTAGCCCCCGGAATACGTACGGCCATCTCTAACCACTTTCTTTTTCCCTTTATTTTTCTTTTCCCATTCAAGCATTTCAGGAGTTTTTTGCACCTCTTTCTTTTTCTCCGCAGGTGCAGCAACTATTTTTTTATTATCACCCGGTATTTCTAAATGCCCACGTTCGTATTTTTCAGCTTTAACTAATCTTCCCGTACCGGCATCAAAATATTTCCACTCGCCATGTTTAACGCTGTATTGCTCTGCCTTTATGATCTTGTAATCTATGATCTCATTATTACCATCACCATATACAGCAATGGTATCATAAGGTGCATCAGGGTCGTATCCACGCCAGGATTCTTCCCTGATAAGGTCGCCCAGGTATGTATAATATTGCTGTATACCATGTTTACCCCCAAGTTTATAAAATTCCACAGCAATAATATCACCCACCAAGCTATACTTTCTCCATATGCCTTCTTTATTATTATTTTTAAAAAGCCCTTCTTCCTCGTAACCCGGTTCACCCCTTACCGCATCCACATGTAAAACCCATTTACCCTGTTTCATATCTTTTTTATCAATAGCATTAAGGGTATCGCCTTCTTCAGAAAGCCGGTAAGTTTTATATTGTGCAGTGCCATTCATCAAAAACAAAAACTGTATGATGGTCAATAACAGCAATTGCCGTATTTTTAAAATTCGCATGAGCTTGTATTTAATTGTTTGTTTCACCAACCTAAAACCAATGATGAAAAAAGATCTTTTCAAAATTACAGCAATCCTCCTTTTCATAATTGTTAATTCTGTACAGGCACAGGTTAAGAGCAGTACTGCTGCCGATAGACTAAGCGGTTTGCAAAAAAGAAAATTGCTTGAAAAAGACACAACTTTAAACAGTATAAAATTCCGCAATGTGGGGCCAAGCATTATGAGTGGCAGGGTGGTAGATGTGGATGTAAACCCCGCTGACCCAACAGAATTCTACGTGGCTTATGCTTCCGGCGGCTTATGGTACACAAAAAATAATGGACAGAGCCTGGTACCAATTTTTGATAAAGAAAATGCGTTTAGTATTGGTGATATAGCAGTTAATTGGAAAGATGGGATAATATGGGTTGGTACCGGCGAGGCTAATAGCAGCCGGTCTTCTTATTCTGGGCTTGGTGTATATAAAAGCTCAGATATCGGCAAAACCTGGGAATATGCTGGCCTCCCCGAAAGTCACCACATTAGCAAAATAAACCTGCACCCGCTTAATCCTAACATTGCCTGGGTAGCGGTACTTGGCCACTTGTATTCTCCTAATAAAGAAAGAGGCATTTATAAAACCACTGATGGCGGCAAAACCTGGAAACAAACTTTATTCGTTGATGATAATACCGGTGCTGTAGATATGGACATCAATCCAAAAAATCCTGACGAGGTATATGCCGCTATGTGGTACCGTACAAGACGGGCATGGAATTTTGAAGAAGGCGGAAAATCTTCAGGCATTTATAAAAGTACCGATGGGGGAAATTCCTGGAAGCCTGTAACTGCAGCCGGTAGTGGATTCCCATCAGGTGATGGGCTTGGGCGTATTGGCCTGGCAGTTTTTGGAGCCAATCCAAATATTGTATATGCAACATTGGATAATCAGGGCCGCAGGCCCGATACGGCAAAGAAAAGAATCGATACCAATTATGTACTCAAGAATTTTAAAGATTTATCCAAAGAAGGTTTTGCAGCATTAGATAACAATAAATTAGACAGCTTTTTGGTAGATAATGGCTTTAAAGAAAAATATACTGCAGCAACTGTAAAGGAACTGGTGAAAACGGATAAGATAAAACCCACTGAAATATACAATTACCTTTTGGATGCTAATGCTGCCCTTTTTGAAACACCCATAATAGGTTGCGAAGTTTATCGCAGTGATAATGCCGGTTTAACATGGCAAAAAGTGAATACCAAAGCGCTTAATCTTTACAATACTTATGGTTATTATTTTGGAAAGATATCAGTAAGTAATACCAACGCTGATAAAGTGGTCATCAGTGGATACAGTTTAATGTTGAGTACTGACGGCGGTAAAACATTTAAAGAGACTGATAATGATGCTACCCACGCCGATTGGCATGGCTGCTGGATGAACCCTAACAAGGATAGTCACTGGATAGCCGCAAACGATGGCGGCTGTAATGTTACCTATGATAATGGGAAGCATTGGTTCAAAGCCAATACGCCATCAGTTGGCCAGTTTTATAAAATAACTGTTGATGATGCAAAACCTTACAACATATATGGCGGCATACAGGATAACGGAACCTGGTATGGCCCATCTACTACAAAAGATAGTGATCAATGGGATTATGAAGGCGTATATCCCTGGAAGCAAATTGGTGGGGGAGATGGTATGCAGGTGCAGGTAGATACACGGGATAATAAAACCGCTTACACCGGATCACAGTTTGGTTTTTATGGCCGCAGGAGCACAGAAGGAGGTAAAAGATTATTTATTTACCCAAGGCCCGATCTTGGTGAACCCAAATATCGTTTCAACTGGCAAACACCTATCTGGCTTAGTAAACACAACCAGGATGTTTTTTATTATGGTACCAATAAATTTCACCGCAGTTTACAAAAAGGAGAAAACCTGGAAGTGCTTGGTTCCGATCTAACAAATGGTGGTATAACCGGCGATGTGCCTTTTGGCACTGCAACAACTTTGGTTGAATCGCCCATAAAATTTGGACTGATATATATTGGAACAGATGATGGCAATATACACGTAAGTAAAGATGCCGGTTACAACTGGGTAAAAATTAATACCAGCCTTCCTAAAAATGTGCAGGGCATGTATGTTAGCCGGGTTACGCCCTCAGCCTTTAAAGAAGGAAGAGTTTATGTTTCTTTAAATGGTTACCGCAACGATCATTTCGGCAGCTATTTATTTATGAGTGAAGATCATGGAACAAGCTGGGTACCATTGGGTACAGACTTACCCCTGGAACCCATCAACGTGGTAACAGAAGATCCTAAAAAAGAAAATATCATTTATGTAGGAACAGATAATGGATTATATGCCTCTTTTGATATGGGAAAAACTTTTATGGTGCTGGATAATAACCTGCCCCGTGTGCCTGTGCATGATATGGCGGTACAGCAAAGAGAGAACGAACTGGTTATTGGCACACACGGCCGTGGTATTTATATTGCCAAACTAAAAGACGTACATAAACTATATGATAAAATAAAGGGAAAATAAAAATGCTACTGTTTATAAACCAAACGTGCCACAGGACTTAAGTCGCAGAATTTGGAAAGTGGAATTGGTAAGATAAATTAAGAAGCAACGTTTTGCATTGCCGAAGGGCAGGGAATTGATACTGGTCCCGCCCGGTGGTAATGCTAATGAGAAAGAAAATTATCAATTAAAACGAAATTATCAAAAGAAAGATGTCACACCAAACTAATGATTGTAAGCAAACTGGAGCCGAAGTTACAATGTCCAGCCCTGCCTTTTGGCAATGCATTGTTGGCTGCAGTGCTTTTCCGTGATTCGTCGTTGCCCTATAAATAGAATGCTTTTACTTTTTCTAAAAAATCCGCTGTGTCTTGTGGAGCAGGTTCTTCATAAGTGATATATCCATTCTTGGTTTGACAGAACTCTTGTAACTTTTCCAAATATATATCCTCAATTGTAGTGTCGGGTGAATCTGTCGAGCAGTAAAGTCCAACAATTAAGTGTTCGTCCTTAGTAAAGAAGCACATCGCACCTTTAATTTCAGACTCAGTGATATTTGTCCAATAAACTGTATGAATCTTGCTTTTGTTTATCACTAGGAAGTCAATAAGTTGGTCCGCGGTCTTATAAACAGTTGTTGGTTTATTTGAGTATTGAGGAATTTCATATTCATCAGCGGTTTCCTGTCTATTTGGAATAAAGTTGTCAAGAAAGGAGTAAATGAAATCTTTTGTCCTCCTGTCTGTCAGTACGTAACAGTCGGCAAAATATCCTGCATGTTCTTTTCTGTTTGTCATGATTTTTGCTTGCATTGCTTTAGTGTTACCTGTTATAACAGATAGGTAAAAATCACAGCGAGGAAGCATATAAGCTGTCAGTTATTAAGCCTTTTTAAACAAAGTGCCAATTACTAAAAGTATAAAGCCAACCATCACTAAGAAAAACTTATACTCCGTTAAGTATTTAACCGGTGTTAAATGCCCTATAATACCCAAAACTCCGATGATTACTGCAACTATCCATAAAATTTGTGTTGGCGCTGATAGCTTCATATTGTATAATTTAATGGCAAAAGTAGGTAAACTATCCCATCCGATCTGAGTTTAAAATTTATTCCTTTTATCGCCTGCTCCTTGTAGTTCGTGTGAGCAACATCCTGTCCGCCGTTGGTCTTCCGCTGCTAAAGATCATTCCGTGCGACTGCCGTTAAAATGTCTGACTATGGCAAGATTGAGTGGTCAACATTAAAAGTATTGCTATGATGAGGTGTCGCATTTTAATTGCAGCTAACGTTTGAGGCTTTGTGTATTCTAGGATGGGGAATTGACCAACAGTCTGCCCGGAACTGAAGCTAAATTTATAATTAAAAGCCGAAGTTTAGAACTACTGCCCGGCAGAATTACATCCGCCGAATATGAAGCCTGGATATGCACTGCTGATGATTGCTTCAACGTCATGCTCCAACTGCAAAAACCTTTTGTTGGCAGCTGGTTTTCTTACTGTCAATAGTTGGCTGGTGCATTTTCCCAACCGATTTTGTGTGTCATTCTTTGTCCCATATTATTTGTAGTGTAACCTGAAACATTTTCGCTTTCTCTTTTTCCATCCTTGTTGAATTCTATATTTACTGAACAGTCACCTGTGATACTAACCCAAACTAATTTCTTTTCTCTGGGTTCAAGTTTATCAATGTGCTTTTCCTCACAGCCAAATATTTTTATGTCTGTCAACCTACTTGAGGTTTCATTTACAAACGTAATTCGCATAGTATTTAAAAGAATTGAAGTCCACCAACAATACAAAAGCATAATTGGAATATTAAAAAGCATTAGTCCACAAGTGAGATAAAAACTTCGTTTGTTATCTTTTGCTTTGCGTATTTGTCTAACTACAAGAATGAAATAAATAAGATTAATAAGTCCCGCAATAACTATGAAGCCAAGCCCTAAAAATAACAATGAAGATTCGTCAGAGAAATAATATAATGCAAAAAGTCCTGTCCCAAGAATGAATGAGATTAGTGAGACCAGTCTTGCGTTATTTAAAAGTTTGTGTGCGGTCATTTAAGCTTGCAGCAATACCAAAGTTGTGCGTTCATGCTTTTACTTAATATAGATTAATGGTTGGCGAATAAAAACCGTTTTTACTATAACTCATATCATGATAGAAACCCGGTATCGCCATTTATTAAACTGACGATACAGGGAATAAAAAAATTTAATTCCTGGGTCTGTATATATCAGTCACTAATAGTTTTATAGTTGTAGTACCAATGTTTTTCCCACTGTGAGTAACGGTTGGAAATATAAAACCCATTCCAATTTTCAGCTCTAGCACCTGTGGCTCACCGTCTTTGGGGTAAATTTTAAGGGTGCCACCCTGAAGTATATATAGTGTAAAGTCTGGATGAGTGTGCATGCCGACAGAATCTCCCGGATTAAGTGTCACTTCATGTAGTTTTACATTAAGTGTGTCGGCAAGAACCTTATTATATGCAGCCTCTACTTTAACTGGGTCCATAGCCGGGTCGTAAGAAGGCAATGTGGCTGTTTCACTTTTAGAGACATCCTTTTTTGCTGTTTCATCTATCTTCGGTTGTTCATTGCATGCCAAGAGGGCAATTACCACGAGAAATGAGAGAATAGTAAACACTTTGGTTTTCTGTTTCATGTTTTTTATTTTTGAATGAAGAATAAATTACAACTTTTACTCAAAATAGTGCTAGCATAACGTTCGAGTATTTGCGAAGGCAGGGAATTCATAGATTGTCCAGCCCTGCTTTTGCAAATACCTTTGTTGTGCGTTCGTACTATCAAAAGTGATATTTATTTGTAAAATAACTAATCAACCCTGCTGCTCTTTTCTTGATTTCTTCCTGTTTCTTTATGTACCGATTACAGTAAATGCTATAACGAGCTAATTCATTAAAATATTTATTAATGAGAATTTTGTCTGTGGAAACAAAAAGTATCTTAGTTGAATCATTTTTACTGGCTTTAATATCTTTGAAAATTGAATAATTGAATAATTCATTTGTAATAGACCGGATTGAGGTTTGTGTTTCCTGGAAAACGGTTGTTTCATCAATCTTATAACCTTTTATTAGATTGTCATATGCTGTCACGCTGTCTGCATCATTCTTCTTCAATAAACGCAGACCTCCTGCATTTTTTAGTTGCTGAAGGGTGCGGTCTGAAACATTTAATTGCCAAAATGACTGTGAATTTACCAACAAATCAATAAGGCAGCTATTACAGGGTTGTTTTGAAATAAGCGAATCATAACATGAAGAAATGATGTTTAATTTTTCAACTTTAGTTTCATAATGTTTTGTCATAGCAGACAATCCTGCTGTGTCATACTTTAAGTCTTCAACAAATGATTGAATATATTGCTTACCTCTTTCCCTTTCAATCATGTGCTCCAATTGATACTCTGCCAAAAAGCCGCAGAACACAGCAAGGAAAAGCATTAGAAATTCCCAAAAATATGATTTCCAGTTTTTCTTATGATGAGGTGCTGCCGGGTCATGTGCATGATGATGTACTTCCATATTTTCAGTTTCTTGATTCTGGTTGACAGTCACTGTGTCAGCAGTAGGGGTAATTTGGTCAGGAGAATTTTCCGATTGAATGTTTGTCGGATTATCTAAATGCTCTTCGTCTGTATTGTCTGCCATTTAGTTTTGGTTGGTTAATTTGTTAGAGTGTTCTGTCGCATGTGTCTCGTCCTGATTTTGGTTGACTCTTTTTGACGTTATCCACAGCGGGGTAAGATTACTGTGTTTACGTTTTGAGTTTAGTTGTTCATCTTTGTTTTA
>JAYUYX010000188.1:0-10302 GCA_043752205.1 Chitinophagaceae bacterium | reverse complement strand
TAGCATTGATTTCAACAAAAGACTCGGTATTGTATAAATTTACCAGGACTAATGCAAACGGTAAATATTCCTTTTTGAATATAAAGCCCGGCCCCTACCTGGTAATGACAACCCATCCATACTTTGCAGATGTTATTTACAGTACAGAACTAAAAGATACAGACACGAAGATTCCCGGCATTGCACTCACTTCAAAAAGTAAATTGCTGGAAGAAGTGATCGTGAAGACAGGCTCTCCTATAAAAATAAAAGGCGATACTACTGTGTATACCGCAGACAGTTTTAAAGTAAGGGCCGGCGCTAATGTTGAAGAGTTGTTGCGTAAGCTACCGGGCATACAGGTTGATAAGGATGGTAAGATAACAGCTATGGGCGAACAGGTTAAAAAGGTATTGGTAGATGGAGAAGAATTTTTTGGAGACGATCCCGGAATTGCAACAAAAAATTTAAGAGCTGATATTGTGAAGGAAGTTGAAGTGTTTGATAAAAAAAGCGACCAGGCAGCTTTTACAGGTATTGATGACGGCGTAAAAGATAAGACCATAAACCTGAAACTGAAGGATAATGCCAAGAAAGGTTATTTTGGTAAAGCCGAAGCCGGTACCGATTTCAATAATTATTATAACAACAGCGTAATGGCCAATGCTTTTAAAGGAAAGCGAAAAGTGGCCGGTTACGGTATCATGAGCAATACAGGCCAAACAAATTTAGACTGGGAAGACCAGAATAATTATGGAGGCGGCATGAGTGATAATATGGTTATGTCTGAGAGCGGTGATATTTTGGGTGTTATTTCAAATGACGGTGATAATTATTACGGAGGCCGTGGCGGTATTCCACAAAACTGGAATGGTGGTTTGCATTACAGCAACAAATTTAATAATGCTAAACAATCGGTGAACGCCGGATATAAGATAAGTAAGGTTAACAGCCCCGGCGGTGAACGTAATTTTACAACGATATTTACAGGCGATTCTTCTTACAATTCAAACAGCATTACAGATGCATTCAGCTCCAAATTAAAGCAAAGTCTCAACCTTACTTTTGAAACCAATATCGATTCATCAAATTCTTTAAAGTTTACCGCAAAAGGAAACCTCAACAATACAAAAGCCAGTAATAATTATGGGCTTGAATCTATAAATGATAAAAGGTTACTCATCAACCGCATTAACAGGAAAACAAGCAGCGAAACTGATAATGCGGCTTTTAACAGCACACTGCTCTGGAAGCATAAGTTTAAAAAACTGGCCCGTACACTAACGGTTAACATGGGGTATAATATTTCTGATTCTAAAACAGATAGCTACCTCAATTCGAAAAATGAATATTACACATCGGGTATTTTGAATTATAGTGATACTACAGACCAGGAAAATGTAAGAGACAATACTACCAATGCATTCACTACAAACATTACTTATACTGAACCACTGGCTAAAGATCTTTTTCTTTCTTTTAACTATGCATTTGGGCTTACAACCAATGTTAATGAAAGATTCAGCTATTCAAAAGACCTAAATAATAAATACAGCATACGTATCGATTCTCTGACCAATTCTTACTTGTTTAAGCAGGTTAATCATAAACCTGGTATAAGTTTCAGGCTGGTAAAAAAGAAATATAATTACAGTGCCGGTATAGCAGTATCCAGTACAAACTTTAAACAGGATAACCGTACGCAGCATTTGATACGTAAATATAATTTCACCAATTTTTTCCCCAGTGCATCAGTGTTCATAAAGTTAAAAGGCAATTCCGGGTTACGCTTTAATTATAATGGATCTTCAAGAGCGCCATCGCTCGACCAGTTACAACCGATTGTTGATAATACCGACCAGGTAAATCAATATATCGGTAACCCGGATCTGAAACAATCTTTTACACACAGTATGAATCTTAATTACAATTTTTACAATGTACTGGAGGAAAAAGGTATGTGGATGGGCATGGGCGGAAGTTTTACACAGAACGCTTTTGTAAATGAAAGAACCATTGATGGGTTTGGTAAATCATTATACAGAACCGTAAATGCAGATGGAAATTATTATTTCAACTTATGGTCCAACTACGATATCAAATGGAAGAAGCCAAATATTCGCTTTTCACTTGGGCCGAATGCTTATATCTCCAGGAATGTATCTTTTTTAAATAATGAGAAAGCCGTAACAACCAATTCAAATTATGGTTTAAGATTTCGTATGAGTAAAGAAAAAGATAAGAAATACGACATTTCATTCAGTTCAGACCTGATGAGGGTAAATTCAAAAAGTTCTGTAAATACAGGTGCACTGGCTAACTACTGGCAGGGAAGTGTAAATGCAGATGTGGAGATCACATTGCCTTATAAATTCAGATTTGAAACAGATATAAGTTATAAAGCCAAACAAAAAGACCCACGTTTTCCTGCAAAGAACACCTTTACTCTATGGAATGCATCGCTGGCAAGGAATTTATTTAAAGATAAAATGGAGATAGCCGCAACTGTTAGAGATATTCTGAATGAAAACCGTGGATATGATAGAAGCTTTAATGATAACCGCTATTCCGAAACCTTTTACAATACTTTAAAAAGATACTGGATGCTGACACTGACCTGGAACTTTTCGAAAAATGGTAAACCAAGTGGTGATTTTTAATTTAACTAAACTGATTGTATGAAATATATACTATTAATTGCTGTTACGCTTTCTTTTCAAAGCTTGCATGCTCAGGTATTTATTGAAAAGGGTATGATAGAGTATGAAGTAAATCTCAATAACCACAAAGCCATGGGCGAGGGTGCCTGGGCCGAAATGTTTAAGGACAAGATTCCCAAATTATCAACCAGTTATTATCAACTTACTTTTGATGCAGGGAAAAGTATTTACCAGTTTAACAGGAAAGATGAAAAGACAAAATCGCCATGGGGAAATGATGGCAGCGAAGACAATATCTGGTATAATGATTACAATAATGAAAATTTTGTTCAGCAAAAATCTGTTTTTGGCGATACTTATATTTTAACCGACAGTCTTATAAAAATTGATTGGAAAATGACCAATGAAAGCAGGCAGATCGCTGGCTTTAACTGCCGTAAGGCAGTTGGTAAATTATTTGACAGTGTGTATGTTTTTGCTTTTTATACCGATGAGATCACTGTAAGTGGCGGGCCAATGAGTTTACACGGTTTACCGGGTATGATCCTGGGAATTACGATACCACGAATGTTCTGCAGCTGGGTAGCTACAAAAGTGGAAGTGAATGCTGTAAACTTTACTAAAATAAATGCACCGGTAAAAGGCAAAAAGAAAAAGGCAAAAGAATTACAGGAAACCGTTGTAAAAGTTACAAAAGATTGGGGCAGCTGGGGGCAACAGGCAGTGTGGAATATCTTTTTGTAAAGAACTATGACTAACAATTGGCTACCATCCATTGTTCAAATATAACGCCCCTTCGGGGCTTCTTCTTTATCACAAAGCCCTGAAAGGGCAGGAATATATAATGTCCTGTGTAGCGGGACGATACTTAAGAAACCATCATATCCAAGCCCTGAAAGGGCGACATATTAATCCCACACATAACGTTCATCATATTCAACCTTATATTTTTTTAAAAATGCTCTGTATTCATCCATAAAAGTATTCTTGCTATGATGCTCATATTGATTTTCGATATACGCACTAACTATATCTACATCAGTTGACTTAACAGAGAAAGCTCCATAACCATCCTGCCAATAAAAATTTTTAAGTAATTCGTCTTTTGTTTTTATCCATTTAGATGAATGTGATTTTAGTTCTTCTAACAGCTTCATCAATGCTATTTTTTTTGACAACATACAAAGTATATGAATGTGATCTGTGTAACCACCAATTTTTATAGGCTGACAATCTAAATTTTTACAAATACCTCCTAAATAGCTGTGAAGTTCGTGCTCATATTGAGGAAGAATGATCGGTTCACGATGCTTGGTGCTGAATATGATGTGGATGTAATTTTTTACCAGTGATTGTCCCATGGTTTTTTAATTACGCCCTTTCAGGGCTGTTAAGGAGTGCATTTCTTTTCGATGGGTTATGCCCATCGTTATTATGTAATGCCCTTTCAGGGCTACATAGGGATGATGTTCCTAGATGGGCATAACCCATCGTTAGGAGATAACGCCCCTTCGGGGCTTTGCAATTGTCAACAAAGAGGTTTAAAAAACAGAACTATATCACAAATCCATCCGGTATTATCGCTCTCTTTTTAATCACCACAATACCATCTTTAACCGTATATAATGCATGGTCACTATCTTCCAGGTGAGCGCCGCCGGTTATACTTACATTATTACCAATATGGCAATCTTTGTCAACGATGGCGTTTTCAATTTTACAGTTCTCTCCTATCCCCAGTTTTGGAATTCCTCTTTCCATAGAATGTGCCATTTCCACTATCGTTTCGTAATAATCACTACCCATCAGGTAAGAATTAATGATCTCAGTTCCTTTTCCAATCCTTGTTCTTATGCCAATAACACTGTTTGTAATCTTGGATGCGTCGATGATGGAGCCTTCAGCAAGAATACTGCTTGTAACTAATGTATTACCGATCTTCATAGGTGGCAACATCCGGGCACGACTGTAAATGGCCTTGTTATTATCAAATAAATTAAAAGGCGGTATCTCTAAAGTTAAAGCAAGGTTAGCTTCGTAAAAAGAATAAATATTCCCAATATCTGTCCAGTAACCGTCGTATTGAAAGCTCACCACTTTTTGTGTGTTTATACAATCAGGGATGATCTCTTTACCAAAATCAGTTGCATCTTTTTTATCAACCAACAATTGATCAAATAAAAACTGCTTGTTAAATATATAAATACCCATAGAGGCCAGGTATTTTCGGCCCAGTGCTTTCATTTCAGCACCGGTATCACTTACCCAATCAGGTAATAATTCTTTTGCAGGTTTTTCAACGAATGAAGTAATAATATGTTCCTCATTTGCTTTTAGGATACCAAATTCAGGAGCTTCCCTGTCTGCCACCGGAATTGTAGCAATAGAGACATCGGCGCCCTTGTCCATATGATTTTGAAACATCTCCCTGAAATCCATCTGGTACAGCTGGTCTCCACTTAAGATCAATACATACTCAAAGTCGTTATTCTGAATATGTTTCAATGATTGCCGTACAGCATCAGCAGTACCCTGGAACCAGCCGGGGCTGTCGGGTGTTTGCTCTGCTGCCAATATATCTACAAAGCCACTGCTGAATGCACTAAACTGGTAGGCATTTTTTATATGCTTGTTTAAAGAAGCTGAGTTGTATTGCGTTAATACAAACATGCGGTTGATATTGGAATTAATGCAATTAGAAATAGGAATATCAACCAACCGGTATTTACCGCCGATGGGTACGGCCGGTTTACTGCGGGTTGATGTAAGTGGGTATAAACGGCTTCCGGCACCACCTCCAAGAATCACTGCTACTACTGATTTGCTTATCATGTGGTTTTAATTTTGTTGTGTTGAAATATAAAGGTCAATATATTTTTCTGCACTTTTTTCCCAACTGTTATCAATCTCCATAATTTGTTTTATGATCTCTTTCATTTTTTCTTTATCGGCATACAACTCAACTGCACGATGCACTGAGTATGTTATATCCCAAACGCTGGCGTAATTAAAGCAGATACCAAAACCCTGCGTTTCACCAATATCTGTTACGGTATCTTTTAATCCACCTGTACTTCTTACAATGGGTATGGTACCGTAACGTAAAGCATACATCTGGTTTAAACCACACGGCTCTACCCTGCTGGGCATTAAAATAAAATCGGCACCTGCATACATTTGGTGCGCCAGCTTTTCATTATACCCGATCTTAGAATTATAGTACCCCGTAAAGTTCCCTGTTAAATAAATCAATTGATCTTCTACTTTTTTATCGCCACTTCCTAAAATTAAAAAATTCATTTTATTTCCTAACTGGCTTATAGAATCTGTTATTGCCTGTGGTAAAAGATCGGCTGCTTTCTCTCCAACTAATCGGCCAATATAAATAAACAGTGGCAGGCTTGAATCCAGATTAAAATCTTTACAAAGCTTTTTTTTATTTAATTTTTTTCCGGCCGCAGCATCTTTTACCAAAAAATTATCAAGTATGTAAGTATCTGTTTTTGGGTCCCATACCACGGTATCAATACCATTTAATATACCAGTGCATTTTGCTTTTTCCATCATGAACAATTGCTCAAGCCCGTTTGCATTTGTGGTAAGCTCTTCCATATAACTTGGGCTTACTGTAGTAATCCGATCGGCACATTTTACTGCACAGGCTAATGGATTAATTATATCGCTCCAATCCAATAAACCCCATTGCCAGGTATCCCATGCAGGAAGGTAATTGCTGTTATCCCAACTCATCCATCCCTGGTATTGCGCATTATGAATGGTTAACACAGTGTGAACATCGGCAAGATGGCGATAATCGAAACAATTACGCATCATAAAAGGGATGAGGCCGGTGTGGTGATCATGTACATGAACTATATCAGGCCTGTGCTCCCAATGTGATAACCAATCCACAACAGCTATTTGAAATGCCGTGAAGCGCTCTGTATCGTCATCATAGCTGTACACATTTTCACGATCCAATAATCCATAGATATCTACACAGTACAGGTCAAAATCTAATTTATTTGTTTTTTCTTTTATGATCGTATAATCCAACTGGGTATCGCCCATTACAAAACCGCCTTTATGTTCTACGTTCCATTCATTGTCATACAGGAATTTAGTACGGTGCATAGGCACAACTACTTTTGCAATATGCCCAAGCTGCTGCTGGTATTTTGGTAAACTCCCTACAACATCTGCAAGCCCGCCAACCTTTGCATAAGGGTAACATTCTGCACTAACATGTAAAATTTCCATTCATTGGTTTTATTGCTGTTCAATTTACCAATCATTTTGCTGCCAACCAATTTGCAATGAAAATTTTTCGCAATGATTATTTTATTCTATTTTCAATCACTTAAAACTAACGATATGCCAAATGAACAGAAAGATTTAATAACTCCAATCGAAAGTCAACCTTTAAAAGAAACCAATTATGGTGCTTTAAGCACTTTAGTAACTGTATTTTTCTTTTGGGGTTTTATTGCAGCTGGTAATAGTGTGTTTATCCCTTTCTGTAAACATTATTTTCATTTAGACCAGTTTCAAAGTCAGCTGATAGATTTTGCTTTTTACACTGCCTATTTTATCGGTGCGCTTGCATTGTTTGCATATGGCGCTTTTGGCGGTAAGGACCTGGTGGGTAAATGGGGATACAAAAGAAGTATTGTGTACGGTTTGCTGTTCTCAGCCCTGGGTGCTGCGGCAATGATCATTGCAGTAAATGCCAATACTTTTGCCGGAATGTTAGTAGGATTTTTTATTGTTGCATTGGGATTTTCTTTACAACAAACTGCGGCACAACCCTTTTCCATTTCTTTGGGTGATCCCGCTACCGGAGCCAGCCGTGTAACCCTGGGAGGTGCGATCAATTCCTTTGGCACTACCATTGGGCCCATTTTTGTTGCACTGGCATTGTTTGGTACCACAGCTGCTATCACAGATGAAAAAATTGCAAGTTTAAGTTTGAGCAAAGTAATCATTTTATATACTTGTGTAGGTGCATTATTCATAGGCGCTGCAGCGCTTTTCTATTTTTCTAAAAAAGTTCCGGCGGGTATTATGGAAGAGAAAACAGAAAAAGCGAACAAGGCACTGTATATGTTATTGATCATGGCAGGATTGCTGTTTATGATGTTCGTTCCTGTTTTTAATACCTATAAAACGGATATGACCAATGCCTCTGATGTAGAGATGCATGCCATGGAGGCTTACCGTATGCGCTGGCTATTGGGTGCACTTGCTGTAGTATTATTGGGTTTACTTGTTGCCAACCTTAGTTCAAAAAAGAAAGCCAATGGTTGGGGAGCCATGCAATATCCTCAACTCGTGCTCGGCATGCTTGCAATATTTGTATATGTGGGTGTTGAAGTTACCATTGGAAGTAACCTGGGTGAATTGCTGCGACATGAAGCGTTTGGAGGAGTGCAGGCATCTGAAGCTACGCCATACATTGCCATGTATTGGGGAAGTTTAATGATCGGCCGCTGGGCTTATGCGGTAGGTGCATTTAAAATGAAAGAAAGCACCAAGATCATTTTGCAGATCATAGTTCCCCTGATCGCATTTGGTGTAATAATAGGCGTTAATACTTTGTTTAACTATCCTATGCAGGCATTATATTACTATATTATTTGCGTAGCAGTTCAGATCGTTGGTTTTTATATCAGTAAGAACAAACCAGCAAGAACCTTGTTAATATTCAGCTTGCTGGGAGTTATTGCAATGGTAATAGGTACGCAAACTACCGGCACTATTTCTATCTATGCATTTCTGAGCGGTGGATTATTCTGTTCTATTATGTGGCCTTGTATCTTTAGCTTATCTATCGCCGGACTCGGGAAATATACTACACAAGGTTCTGCTTTCCTGATCATGATGATCCTCGGTGGCGGTATCATACCTCCATTACAAGGTAAGATCGCAGATTACCTCCAATCAAATTCAACTATTGCCGGAAGCGGTATTCATACCTCTTACTGGATCGCAGTGATCTGTTTTGCTTACCTGGCCTTCTTTGCATTTGCAGTAAAAGGAATTTTGAAAAGGCAGGGTATTGATTATGATGCACAGGTTGAAGGGAGCAGTCATTAAAAAATAACAAGATGGCACAAAGAAAAGAATATGCTATCGGCATTGATATCGGTGGCACCAATACTAAGTTTGGTATTGTCGATCACCGGGGAGATACGTTATACAGGGGTGTGATATCAACCAGTAAGCATGAAACAGTTGAGCCCTTTCTTGAAGAATTGTTTGTGGCCCTCTCTCCTGCCATTGAAGAAGTTGGCGGTATTGAAACCATAAAAGGAATTGGCATTGGTGCACCAAATGGTAATTATTACAACGGCACTATTGAGTACGCCCCCAATTTAAAATGGAAAGGCATTGTACCACTTGCCAAACTCATCACCGACAAATTTAATGTACCGGCAGCATTAACCAATGATGCCAATGCTGCGGCTATTGGTGAAATGATGTATGGGGCTGCAAAGGGCATGAAAGATTTTATAATGATCACCCTGGGCACTGGTGTGGGGAGTGGGATTGTTGCCAATGGTCAGTTAATATTAGGGCATGATGGTTTTGCTGGAGAATTAGGACATACTATTATTGTTCCCGGAGGAAGACTTCATTGGAGTACAGGTTACCATGGCTCGTTAGAAGCTTATGCAAGTGCTACAGGCGTTGTTATGACAGCTATTGAGTTTTTAGAGAACCGACCTGAAGAAAAGAGTTTATTAAGAGATTTTGCTGCTGATGAAATTAACAGTCGCATTGTATATGAAGCTGCCACTAAAGCTGATACGATTGCTAAAGATGTGTATACATTTACCGGGAAGATTTTAGGTGAGGCACTGGCAAATTTTGTGATGTTCTCCTCCCCGGAGGCTGTTATATTATTTGGCGGGCTAACACAAGCAGGTGATCTGTTGATGAAGCCCACTAAGGCCAGTATGGAAAAAAACTTGCTGCCCATTTTTCAAAATAAGGTAAAACTTATTTTTAGTGAATTAAAAGAAGCTGATGCTGCAATACTGGGTGCCAGTGCATTGGTTTGGGAGATGAAAAGTTGATCTAATAAGGAAGCCCTCATCTGAGGGCTTCCTTATTGATTGTTTACATAGAATTATTTGATCTTTAAAACCGGCCTTAATTTATAATCACCTGTTCCTTCTTTTTTTACAGATAATGCTGCATCAAAATCAATGATGATGGTTTCTAAAGTTGCGTTTAAAGATTTGTTCACTTTTATTTTTAATCCGGATTCGGAACCGCTTGGAATAGTTAAAGGATAAACAACACCTGCATCCATTATGGTATTATTAGGTCCTAATACAAAGCGTATTTCTTTAACAACCTGGGTTGGAAAAACACCGGTACCCAATAATGTATCTACGCCATTTTGGTAGGCTAATAAATTATAAATACCGGGATAGGTAGTTAATGTAACCCAGCCGCTTGATAATGTATCATCTGCGAATTTTACCCTTACTTCCCTGATATCAACATTTACCTGATCATATGCCGTAGGCGCATCAGTTAAACGTACATTCAATCTTGAAGTGGAATTAGCAGGTGTGTCTTTATTACAGGCAATAAATAATGTAGCAGCTGAAATTAATAGTACAGTTAAAATTAAGATGTTCTTTTTCATAGT
>JAYUYX010000187.1:0-10309 GCA_043752205.1 Chitinophagaceae bacterium | reverse complement strand
CACGTACGGGATTCGAACCCGTGATTCCTCCGTGAAAGGGAGGCGTCTTAACCCCTTGACCAACGCGGCATTTCCTGTTAAAGGACGGCAAAGATAACATGTGGCAGTTTTTCAGCCAAATAATTTAAAAAAACAATTCACTTTATCGGTTGAATTTGGTCTCAATATCTCAGCAACGACAGCAGCAGCCTACATTCCAGTATTTAATTCATATTAATAGCTAATAGAAAAATATTCTCATTAAAAAACGCTTACATATTCTTAATTTTGCCACTCAATTTTAAATTCAATCAAAAGATATGAGTACAGTAAAAGTTGCCATTAACGGGTTTGGCCGCATAGGCCGGTTAGTTTATCGCCAGATATATAATATGGAAGGGATTGATGTTGTAGCTATCAATGATCTTACCAGTCCTGAAGTACTGGCACACTTATTAAAGTATGACAGTGCCCAGGGCCGCTTTGGGCAGGATGTAACATCAACAGAGAACGCCATAGTAGTTAATGGCGATGAAGTAAAGATATATGCACAGAAAGATCCGGCGCAGATACCATGGGGCCAGCATAACGTGGATGTGGTTATTGAGTGTACAGGTTTCTTTACTGATAAAGCAAAGGCTGAAGCACATTTAACTGCCGGCGCAAAAAGAGTGGTTATTTCTGCACCTGCCACAGGTGATTTGAAGACCGTGGTATTTAATGTTAATCATGCAATTTTGGATGGAACTGAAACAGTGATCAGTTGTGCAAGTTGTACTACCAATTGCCTGGCGCCAATGGCCAAAACCTTAAATGATAATTTTGGTATTGTAACCGGTATCATGAGTACCATTCATGCTTATACCAACGATCAGAATACTTTAGATGCTCCGCATCCAAAAGGAGATTTGAGAAGAGCAAGAGCTGCAGCTGCCAATATTGTTCCTAACAGCACAGGTGCTGCAAAAGCTATTGGTTTGGTTTTACCTGAGCTAAAAGGAAAACTTGATGGTGGTGCCCAAAGGGTTCCGGTAATTACCGGTTCAGTTACCGAGTTATATTCAATTTTAGAAAAAACAGTTACGGTTGAAGAGATCAATGCTGCGATGAAAACTGCCAGTAATGAAAGCTTTGGTTATAATGAAGATGAAATTGTAAGCAGCGATGTGATCGGTATCAATTATGGTTCTTTGTTTGATGCAACGCAAACCAAGGTAATGACCATGGGCGATAAGCAGATGGTTAAAACAGTTAGCTGGTACGATAATGAAATGAGCTATGTATCGCAGCTGGTGCGTACTGTTAAGCATTTTGCAGGATTAATAAAATAAGTTTTTAATAATTTCTTACCGCAGAGACGCTGGCACGCAGAGGAAAAAATCTCAGCGCCTTGTGCCTCTGCGGTTTAATTTTTATAAATTATATCTATGTCAGAATTCAGCAACTTCAATTTCTCCGGCCATAAAGCCCTGGTACGTGTTGATTTTAATGTTCCATTAGATGAGCACTTTAAAATAACAGATGATACCAGGATGACGGCTACCATTCCAACAATTAAAAAAATATTGGCTGATGGCGGCAGTGTGATATTGATGAGCCACCTGGGCAGACCTAAGGATGGACCTGCCGATAAATTTTCATTAAAACACCTGGTTAAGCACCTGTATACACTCCTGAGCGGAGTCGAAGGATTAGGTGATAATACAAAGGTCTTTTTTGCAGATGACTGTATCGGCTCACAGGCCGGGTTAACTGCATCTATGTTAAGACCGGGAGAAGTTTTACTATTAGAAAATCTCAGGTTTTATAAAGAAGAAGAAAAAGGTGATGAAAAATTTGCTGAAAAATTAAGTAAGCTTGGCGATGTGTATATAAATGATGCCTTTGGTACAGCACACCGTGCCCATGCTTCAACAGCAGTAATTGCAAAATTCTTTACGCCTGAAAACAGGATGTTTGGTTTGGTTATGGAAGGCGAAGTAAAAAGCGCAGAAAAAGTATTGCACAGCTCCGAAAAACCATTTACTGCTATCATCGGCGGGGCAAAGGTTTCAGATAAAATACTTATTATAGAAAACCTGTTGGAAAGAGCAACAGATATTATTATTGGCGGTGGTATGGCCTATACTTTTTTAAAAGCAAGAGGTGGCAAAATAGGTTCATCGCTTTGCGAAGAAGACCGTTTGAACACAGCCCTTGATGTATTGGAAAAAGCCAAACAAAAAAATGTAAGTATTCATTTGCCTGAGGACTCTGTTATTGCCGATAAGTTTGCTGCCGATGCCAATACAGAAGTAAAACCAAGCGATGCCATACCTGATGGTTGGATGGGACTTGATATTGGTCCAAAAGCAATTGGTATTTTCAACGAGATCATCGGTAAATCAAAAACCATTTTATGGAACGGCCCGATGGGTGTTTTTGAAATGGAAAAATTTCAGGCAGGTACAAAAGCCATTGCCGAAGCTGTTGCAGCTTCAACAGCCAATGGCGCATTCAGCCTGGTTGGCGGCGGCGATAGTGTGGCAGCTGTCAATAAATTTAATTTAGCAGATAAAGTGAGTTATGTAAGTACTGGCGGTGGTGCCATGCTGGAATACTTTGAAGGGAAGACACTCCCCGGCATTGCTGCAGTAAAAGATTAATGAATATGTATTTTTTAGAAAATATTTAGCCCTGAAGATCTTTCGGGGCTTTTTTAATTGACAAATTTTAAATAATCGGCAGTCATTTTCCGTTATGAGGGTTTATCCTGATAACCATTATGAAATACATCCAATACCTCTTCATCTTTGTATTTATTTTACAAAGTTGCACAAAAGATCAAAATACAGTTGCTGAACCTGTCCCGGTTGTAGAAGTGTTCACTGAATATACTATTGCTGCCGGCGACCACTTTTGCGATAAAACGGTGATAAGGCCAATTACTATTACCCAAATGCTCTTTAAGGTCAGGTTCGATAACTCTGCCATCTACAAGAGTGTTGATCCACAAAATCAATATGACATCAATAAGCTTTACGGCTTTACTGAAGGGCAGAACCCTCACGGGAACAGTGCCCGTATTGGTTGGTCTTTTAACGATGCGGCACTTCGCTTATATGCCTATGCTTATAATAACGGGCAAAGACTTACTCAGGAGATCTCTGCAGTTAACATCGGGGAAACAGTAAACTGTGCTATTAAACTCGATGGCAATAATTATATTTTTATAGTTAACGATAAGCAGGTAAAGCTAAGCCGTGCGCTCGCCGGTTCAACAGCAGTGGGTTACCAGTTGTTTCCTTATTTTGGCGGAGATGAAACTGCGCCGCACAAGGTTAGTATTTTTATAAAGGATCTATAAGCCAATCCTTCCCCAAAAAAAAATACTGTTTCATATAATCATAACTTACCCGATTATAAAAAGGTGTATTTTTATGCACTAAACAACTTAAAACTTTAAATATGAAACGCACAGGTCTTCTAATTACTTTAGGTATTGTAGCCGTACTCATTTTTTGGGCTATTTCAGTACGTAATGGTTTAGCTACCGCCGAAACTGGTATAAATGGTCGCTGGGGGGAAGTTGAAACTCAATTTCAACGTAAGATGAAATTATATGAAAATGTAATTGCAACAATTAAAGGATCTGCAAAATTTGAAGACACTGTTCTTACTAATATTGTAGCAATGCGTTCTCGTGTTCCAAAATTGGATCCCAATAATCCTCAGAGTTTATCAGATGCTAATAGACAATTAGATCAAATGAAAGGGTCTATTCTCAACATTAATGTAGAGGCATATCCTACTTTGCAGACTACAGGAGCCTTTCGAGACTTTCAGGCACAAATTGAAGGAACTGAAAACAGAGTGACAGTAGCAATTCGTGACTGGAATAATGCAATTACTGAATACAATACTAAAATTGTAAGATTTCCATCAAATGTAATTGCTGGGTTACTCGGATATAAAGCCAAAGCCAATTACAAAGCTGACGAAGGGGCTAAAGACGCTAAAGTAGATTTCAGTAAATAATCACAAAAAATGTGGGCATGTTTTCTTTGTTTAAAAAGAGAGAATTTTTTTCTGCTGAAGATAAAGCGCAGATAGTGGATGCCATACGTATGGCCGAAAAGGAAACCAGTGGTGAAGTAAGGATCTATGTGGAAAGCAAAAATTCTTTTGTAGATGCTATTGACAGGGCAGCTGAAATATTCTTTAAATTAAAAATGCAGGAAACTGATCACCGCAATGCGGTGCTTTTATACATTGCCATGGATCATCATGAGCTTGCCTTGTTTGCTGATGAAGGCATTTACCAAAAAGCGGGTAAGGAATATTGGGATAATGCTGTTAAAGGCATGATTGCCCAATTCACCAAAGACAATATCAGCAATGGTATTGAGCAATGCGTAAAGCAGATAGGGCAAACTTTAAAAGAAAAATTTCCATACATACCAACAGAAGACAAAAATGAATTACCTGACGATATTGTTTTTGGTAAATAAATGACCAAGCGGGTTCCATAAATACCATGAAAAAATTCCTTTACATATTTGTCTTACTGCTGGCGGGCCTGTCAGCTTTTTCGCAGGAGCGTTTTGATCCTGAAAAACTGCTTACACAGAAGCCTAATCAATTGGTGAATGATTATACTGCAGATGCTCAAAATAGGAATGGTACATTAACTCCTGATCAAACACTGGCTTTAGAAAGAAAACTAAGGGCTTTTAATGACAGTACTTCTACACAAATAGCAGTTGTAATAATTCCCAATTTAAATGGGAATGATATTTCAGACTTTGCAGTAAAGCTAGGCAGAGCATGGGGTATTGGTAGTAAGGAAGTCAGCAATGGCGTTTTGTTGCTTATAGCGAAAGACGACAGGAAGTTAAATATTTCAACAGGTTATGGCGTAGAAGGCGCCTTACCTGATATAACAGCCAGTCATATTATTACCGATATTATCCGCCCCAATTTCAAAGGCGATGATTATTACCGGGGTATTGAAGAAGGTACTGATGCTATTATCCAGGCCGTAAAGGGGGAATATGCAGCACCTAAGAATTACGGTAAAAAAAGTTCCGGTGCTGGCAGGATGATGTTTATTATCATCATGATCATAGTTTTTCTTTTGATAAGTGGCGGTAAAAAAGGTGGTGGTGGCTCATTCATGAGCAGGAGGGGCGCTATGCCTTTTATACTGGGTAGTCTTTTAGGTAGTGGCGGCAGGGGTGGTGGTTGGAGCGGCGGCGGAGGAGGAAGCTCTGGTGGTTTTGGCGGGTTTGGTGGCGGAAGTTTTGGTGGCGGAGGTGCAAGTGGCAGTTGGTAGGCTTTAAAAAAACAATTAAAATAAAAATGCCTCCAGGTTAAGGAGGCATTTCTTTTTATCGGGCTACTATCTTTTATTTCCAAATAGTATTGATGTAGTTTTCAATTTCTTTGCCTTTAACTTTTGATAATTTATTTAACCCACTTTTAAACATAGGATCAACAAAACTTTTGTATTGCTCTGGTACCTGATTTCTGAATTTTAATACCATATCAATTCCTTTTTTCACGTTCGCTATATTCTGCACTTTTTCCAGGTAGCTAACAAAAGCTAATGTGGATTCTAACTTCTCCTGGCCCAAAGGCATTTTATCGTAGCGGTTCGCAATAAAGTCAAAGTCTGCTTCAGTTCCCTCTTTAATAATGATCTCATTTACCACTGCACCCAAGGTGCCTTTAGCATCTTTACTGTATTTTTTAGCAAGCTCGTAACCTTTAGCAGGCTCTAAACTAACCAGGCCTTCCAAAGATGCACCGGCAACTGAATAGCTACTGTCATTGATATTCTTTTCAAACAGCGATCTGTATTTTGCATTACTTGTTTTAGCCAGGTAAGAGATGGCAGCAGCTTTTGTTTTCCTGTCTTTATCTGCATTGGCAATTTTTTCGATCGTTTCTATAACCTTTGCATCCTCAGCTATTTTAGAAGCTTCCAGTTGAGCCATGGTACTGCTTCTTAAGGGTGCATACTTATCTGTCAAACCAAGAGCCAACTCAGGCATCCCTTTTTTTGCAAAATAATCCAATGCTTCCTTTCTATCTAAATACAATGGTGCATATTTAATCTGATGAACATAATTATCAGCGGTCTTATTATCTGTTTTTATCCACAGCATTACTTTATCTGCATCAACATTTATAAGATCTGGTTTTTGCGCATGATTAAAAGTGAATGTATCAATTCTATTCTCAACCCATACATTGTACCTTTTTTTTGTAGCACCTGTATACACATCAATAGCAATGGGTAACCGGAAAATCTTGTCGGTTTTTTGAGTTTGTTCAATGATCACCATTGCTTTGCCATTATCATAATTGTAACTGATCTTTACAACGGGATGGCCGCTGCCGTAATACCATTGATTCCAGAACCAATTCATATCCTTACCTGTTACTTCTTCAAATGCCAGACGCATCTGGCCTGCTTCACCCGGTTTAAATTTATTGGTAGTTAAGTAATTATTTAGTGATTTAAAATACGCATCATCACCAACATAGTTACGCAGCATATTTTGAATACGTCCGCCTTTTTGGTAACTAACAAGGTCAAATACTTCTTCCTTATCGGCGTACCTAAAACGTACCAGGTCTTTTTTGCTTTCGTTGGGATTGGACAGGTAGTTCTGTAATCCTTTAAAATTTTCATCATCGCCTGCATCTTTACCATACTTGTTTTCCATCCATAATGTCTGGCTGTAATCTGCCATTGATTCATTTACTGTTAAATGACTCCAGCTTTCTGCTGTTACAAGATCTCCAAACCACTGATGAAATAATTCATGCGCTATAGTTCCTTCCCATCCAATTCCATCAACAAGTTCTCTTGCATTTTGGTAAGCGCTTTCCTGGTGTATTGTTGCAGTAGTGTTTTCCATGGCCCCACTTACATAATCACGACCTACGATCTGTGAATATTTTTGCCATGGATAATCAACGCCAAGTTTTTCTGAGAAGAATTTGATCATCTCAGGTGTATTACCAAAAATGCCACGGGCAACCGGAGCGTATTCTTTTTCTACATAGTAACTAACTTCTTTTCCTTTATAGCTATCCTTAATTATAGTAAAATCGCCTACTCCCATAAAAAATAAATAGGGTGCATGGGGAAGATCCATTTTCCAATAATCAGTTCTTGTACCGTCTGTATTCTTCTTCTGACTTATTAATAAGCCATTACTTAAGGTTACATATTTAGCAGGAACTGTCATGTACATTTCCTGTGTTGTTTTTTGATTGGGCTTATCAATAGTAGGCATCCAGGCACTGCTGGCCTCAGTTTCGCCCTGTGTCCATATTTGTGTTGGTTTATCTTTTTCCTCACCCCGGGGGTTTATAAAGTAAAGTCCTTTAGCACTGGTAATGGCTGCACTTCCTTTTGCTTCTAGTTCATCAGGCTTACTGATATAGTCTATATATACAGTGTAATTCTCGCCACCTTTGTAGGTTTTGTCAAGAGTTATACGGAGTTCCTTACCATTGTATGCATATTTCAATTTGCTTTTTGCAGCACCTTTGATAATAGACACTTCTTTTATTTCCATACCCTTTGCATCAAGCAATAAAGAATCTGTACTGTAGAAATGCGGTTTTAAAGTGATCCATGCCTTTCCATACAAGTATGATTTAGCATAATCAAATCGTACATCCAGCTTCGTATGTACAAGGTCATTCACTTTAGGGTTAGATTCTCTTAGTATATTTTTCCAGGAAGTATCTGCTGCTACTTCAGCACCTGATTGGGCCATCAATAAAAATGGGCTTGATATCAATACCATTAAAAACAAAATTTTTTTCATATCATAATTTTTATAAAGCAAAAATAAGCGTGGGGTTGTTAATACAGAGTCATTTTTTATTTAAATGGTAAAAACAGGATAAATAAGTATTTTTGGGTGGTTAATTATCATAGTAAATGAGTTTATTTTTTTTAAAATTTCATATCCTGGGTTTGCTTATTTTTCTGCTGTCTTCAGTTGTTTCAGCTCAAAATTTAAAGTTTATTTATATCCAGTCAGATAATAAACAGCCATTTTATGTTAAGGTGGATGATAAACTTTTAAATTCTTCGGAAGGGGGTTATTTAATAATATCCAGGTTACTGGCCGGCACTTACTCCATAAAAATTGGTTTTACTGAAAATGAGTCCCAGGAAATGAATCTTTCTGTAAAGGTTAGCGAGTCCAATATTGGCTTTCTTCTCAAAAATGGCGGGGATAAAGGTTGGACCATGACAAATCTCCAAACCATGCAGCCAGTGGTAATTAAAAAGCAGGTAGTTTCTGTTAAAGGCGATGAGGGATTTTCAAGCGGAGATGAGTTTGCTAAAATTTTAGCTGAGGTAGTAAATGAACCCTCTATTAGCTGGAGGCAACCCATAAAATCTAGTGACTCTATACCTAATGTTGTCTCCTCAACAATTAAAACAGAAAAGAAAAAAAATGTAATTCCTCTCAAAACTAAAATCGATGAGAATCCTGTAAAAAAAGAGGGTTTGATCATTACGGAAAAAAAATTAACAATTAATAAAGATACTGTGGGTAAAGGGAAAGCCGCAGTTTTACCAATAGGCAAAGCGATGATAAACTCAAACTGTAAAAAAACGGCCACTCAAAATGATTTCTTAAAATTACGTAAACAGATGGCAGGCGAAGCCAATGAAAAGAATATGATTAGAGCTGCAAACAAACAGTTCCTTATTACCTGCTTTACGAGTGATCAGATTAAAAACCTGGGTATATTGTTTATAAATGATGAAGAGAAATATAAATTTTTTGTAGCCGCATTTTCCTATGTTTCAGATTCCGATAATTATAAAATTTTGGCAGATGAGTTAACTGATATTTATTACAAAACTAGATTTAATGCTATGCTCAATCATTAAATTTGTGCAATTTGAAAGTTTAATATATGTCACGTTATTTCATTGAGGTTTCCTATAAAGGCACACACTACTCCGGTTTTCAAAAACAGCACAATGCAAATTCTATACAAGCAGAAGTTGAAAAGGCTTTAGAAATCTACTATAAAACTAAATTTGAACTCACCGGTTCCTCCCGTACAGATGCTGGTGTACATGCAATGCAGAATTTTTTTCATTTTGATACGGATATTGCTATCAGGGATGATGTTTATAATCTTAATGCTATTTTACCCCCCGATATAGTTGTTAAGCAGATTTTTCCAGTTGCCGATGAGGCACATTGTCGATTTGATGCCATAAGCAGGGAATACCAATACTATATATACCAGCATAAAGATCCTTTTTTACAAGGAAGAGCTTGCTATATACCATTTTCGGTAGATTTTAAGTTGTTGCAGGATGCTGCTGCTGCAATTATGTTATATAGTGATTTTACAAGTTTCTCAAAAAGAAATACCCAAGTAAATAATTTTGAGTGTAAAATATATGCCAGTGAATGGATGGTGGAAGCAGGTTGTCTGGTTTACAAAGTAAAAGCTAACCGTTTTTTGAGGGGAATGGTTAAAGGATTAGTAGGAACCATGCTTTTAGTAGGCAAAAAGAAAATTGATTTAGAAGAATTTAATACCATAATTGCTGCAAAGGATTGTACGAAGGCCGATTTTTCAGTTCCATCCGAAGGGTTATTTCTGGAAAAAGTAGTTTTTCAATAAAAATTACAAACTGATTTTGGGTTACAGAAAAGTCTTTTTTTTAACTGTAAACGAGGCTTATTGATGCTTGAAATAAGTTTTCACATAATTTTTAAAAAAAAATAAATACAAGTGCTAAAGCCTGTAAGTCAATGCAGCTGACTATTTAGCCTGATATCTACATTTGTTTAACTGTATTGTTAACAATTTAAATAGAGATTTATTTTGGCAACAGTTATTCCACCCGTATCTTTGCCGTCCGCTTTTGAAAAAAGGCATTAGTTCTTAACAAAATCACACACAAAAAATATCAGATTCATCAAAAAAAGTTTCATCAAAAATGAAATTAAATTTGGTGGGTAAACGCTTCGCTCTTACTTTTGCACTCCCAATTAAAAAACGGGTTTTTTCAAAGAAAAAAATAAGATAAAAAGTTAGATAAATTTGGGTGATAAAATATAGGCCCTTACATTTGCACTCCCAATTAAAAAAGGGGCAAAAGTAAAGCCTAAAAGTTCTTTGAAAGTTTGGAAACAGCAGCAAATAACCATTTGGTTATCAAGGTAATGTTAGCGCAAATATTAATTTAGAATTTGACGTTAATTTTTCAATGAGAAATTACAAGTCACGTTCAAACAACTCATTTACAATGGAGAGTTTGATCCTGGCTCAGGATGAACGCTAG
>JAYUYX010000186.1:0-10312 GCA_043752205.1 Chitinophagaceae bacterium | reverse complement strand
GACCTTGCTTTCGTTTGGCAAAGGTTTATAGCCGATACCTGTAATTAGAAACATATGTGAGATAGTTCCCCAAACAAACATAGTAATGCTTCCTAAGATGGCTGCTTGTAATTTTTTTTTGAACTTCATATTTTCCGTTGTTTATTGTTAATGTTAGCGGTTCGTTGTTCTTGATTTTAATTTTGCATGACTATTATTGTAAACTTTTCCTTTTTTAGGATGCGTAAATTTTAATGCCGACCAAATTGAACTTATACTTAAACAAGTACTTTCTACAAGTCCAAACCCGTAACCTATATTTATAACTTTTGGTAGTGAAAGGTCTGTGTCTAACAGCCCAGCTTTGGGCCACGAAACCCAAAGCATTCCATTTAGTTTAAGATGGGGCTTAAGCTTGGGAAATTTGTCTTTACATTCTGTTTGATTTTTAACGAATAAATGAATATAATCAAACTCGCCTGTCAATCTTTTTGCAATATCAATTTCAGGTAATTTCATTCCATCAATTGCATCGCTTGGGGCATTAATAAACAGGACACGGCTGTTTTCTTTAACTCCCATTTTCTGTGATACAGTTTTCATTTTTTGTATGATGATAGGATTTCAAGATAATGTGGATTTTGCATTATACCCAAAATGTTACCAAAAGGGTCAACAACAGATGCTGTAATAAATCCTTCACTTCGGTCAGTGATTGGGGCAAATTCTTTTGCACCCATAGATAGAAGTTTGTCAAGTGTTATTTGTAAGTTGTCAACGTGCCAAAAAACTATTGCACCTGCTGGTTTAATTGACATATTTTCTGTAGCAAATTTACTATCTATAATCCCTAATTCGTGTTGATAGTCTCCAATTCGAAACTCCGAATAACCTGGCATATTAAAGTATGGTTCAGTTTCTAAAAAGTCAGAATACCATTTTACTGCTTTTTCGTGTTCAGTAGCAAAAAAACTTACTGTTGTAAGTCCTTTTAATATTGATGATTTTTTACTTTCCATTTTTTGAAATTTTGAAAAGTGGTACAATTACCGCTCCGTAAAAGTCATGCCGTAGATTTTAAGAAGTGTTACACAGTTTGGGGAAAGAATTACATCATTCACACTTTGCATACGTGAAGTGTCGCCCCTACAATGACCGCTAACGGTACGGCTTGCCGAAGTGGGGGAATAGTTGCTGTGTCCGCCCCGGCTTACCGAAGATAAATTTATAAATAAAAGCTGATGATTTGCACTTAGCTAAATTATTAATGTCCAGCCGGAACAAAAGCAAAATTGAAAAACAAAAGTTGAAACACGGCTTACGTCCGCCCCCATTTTGGCAAACCCCATGTTGTAGGCAGGCTTTTGTCGGTAAGGGTATTACCAAAAAAGATATTTACCACTTTGCTTCTCATATAAATATTTTTCATTTTTAAAACCCATAGTCTTGTGATATTGTTTGTCAAATACATCACCTAAATCAGGAGTTGTTACAATAACACCTGCTTTGTCAATTTCCTTTTGCTTTAATTTGTCAATGAGAAAACCACCGCAAATTTCTAATTCGTCTGCACAAATTAATTTTTCGTGAAGTGTTTCCCTCATTAATAGAAAGTTCACAAAATCCATTGGTTTCTTTTTTTGGGCTATCATAGTCAAAAGAAAAATTTCAAGGTCATCAAGTTTGACTGCCCATGGGTAAACGTCGTCTTCATCTTCTAATTTGATAAGTGTTGAAAGGTCACATTGGATTTGACCGAATGTTTCAAGATTTACAATTATTGAAAAATCCTGCTCATATTGGTTTGTGTCAATTTCTTCTATCAAGGTTCCATCTTTATCCATAATTTTTAAAGGCTCGCCGTAAATGAATTTTTTTTCCACTCGTCTTGTTTGAGTGTAGCCATATCCTATGCAAGCATTGAAATCATTTTTAATTCTAACAAATGCTTTTTCAGGATTGCGAAATGGTTCATTTAGTGAATATCCTTTTGCTTCAATTATGAAAGCATATTTTTTCCAAAGGACTAAAATGTCTTGCTCACACCCGTCAACATAATATCCTATATGTACTTTAAAGTCTGATTTAAAAAAGGATGAGAAAAGTTCAACAATCCTACTCTCCAGTAACTTGCCTTTCCTCTTAATGTACTTTGTAGTATTTTCTTCTGTATCAGTACAAATCTTTTCAAGTAATTTTTCAATTGCATGAATTACTTGTTTTACTTCAAAGACTTGGTACATTCCGTCTCCAATATCTAAAATTGGCTTTTCAAAAAAAGGATTTCCTGGTTTTGTTGAAGTATAATACAAGTAATCCGTTTTTTCACGAATAATAACGAGGAACTTTAAAATCGCATTTACTTTTTCAATTGGAATATTTTCTGAAATAATTTCTTCTGGGTAAAACCTGTCAGTTATTCCTTTATCTGACATGAAAGTATGAAGATGTCTATGTTCTTCTCCCATCTCTTTTATAAAATCAGGGACATCATCAGAAACCCCCATTTTTATTTTTGTGTATCTATCCCAATTGGGACGTAATAAATCTTTTCTGGTTGAATGTGCTTGAAAGTTTACGTGGCGTAGTTGGTCAAGATTGTTATAAAATTGAATAAAGTCAGCCGTTTTTATACCAGTTGCTTTTTCAATAATATTATCAAGCGGAGTATATAAGTCTGTAATCCAGTTAATGACTTGTTCTTCATAATTGAGTGGGCCCTGATTGAAATACGAAAGAAAAGATGGCATAGCAACTTTCCTAACTCGCTTCCATTCTTCAGTTACATCTTCCGGTTTATCTGGAAAAAATAGTTTATCATATTCAGCCTCAATTTCATTTAGAAGGATTACAATTTTATCCCACTTTTCATGAGTAAACATAACATCATATCCGTTTGACGGGTCTGAAGAAATATTCAATCCTGCCAGGTAATATAACTGTCGCTGCGGCGAGGACAAATTTCCCAACTGGTCATTGGCTCTTTCTCTTCCAGCATGGATTAATGACGAAAGGTCACCGAGCAGCCAATCGGAATTATATGTCGCAATAATATCTTTTAATTCTTGGGATTTTGTTTCTAAACTCATATTCTGGTTATGTTAGTTTAGGGTGTCGCTATAAGCTTGCCTACAACATTAGTATTTGCGCTATAATGCGCTATTAAAAATAAGCAACAATTTTTGTAATCCGTTCTTTCATAAGTGGTTGCTAAAAAAAACGCGGTTATGTATCAGTAGCGCAAATACAACCCAGCCTAAAGCCCTCCACCTCCATTCCTATCTAATAAACCCAAAAACTCCACCCGCTAAACCCGATTGAACCCTGTACAAACCAGATTAAGCCTTGTACAAGTTCAGGCTGGAACACTTTTAGTACAAAGGATTTTACAAACAGAGAGCCTATTCATATTCCTGTAATTAGTGTAATTGGTTTTAATTAGTGAAATTTGCCCCCAATGAATGCAACCGTATATAAAAGCACCGGCAACTGGTATATTGTAAAAGATGATACAGGTAACCAGTTTAATGCCCGGCTATTGGGTAAATTTAAAATTGAAGGTATTACCAGCACCAACCCCATTGCAGTTGGCGACCTGGTTAATATTGAAATGGAAAATGAACTGGAAGGATCGGTAACCATTACCGAAATAAAAAACCGTAAAAATTATATTACCCGTACTTCTCCGGCCAATAAACACCAGCATCATATTATTGCATCTAACTTAGATCAGTCGCTTTTATTTGCAACACTTAAAGATCCTAAAACATCGCAGGGCTTTATTGACAGGTTCTTAATTACCTCCGAGGCCTACCATATTCCTTCCATTATCGTTTTTAATAAGAGCGATCTGTATCGTAAAAAAGAAGAAGATAAATTTGCTACTGTAAAAGATATTTATGAGGCCATTGGCTATCAGGTTTTATCTATGAGTATTGAAACCGGGGACGGGGTAGAAGTGGTTAAATCTTTACTGAAAGACAATGTTACCTTATTAAGCGGCCACTCAGGCGTTGGTAAATCAACATTTATTAATGCCATTTTTCCGGATATGAAATTGAAGACACAGGATGTAAGCGGCTGGAGTGGCAAGGGACTGCATACAACCACATTTGCTGAAATGTTTGACATGCCTGGTGGAGGAAAAATAATTGATACGCCGGGTATAAGAGAATTAGGTTTGGTTGATATTCCAAAGCAGGAGCTATCGCATTATTTCCCTGAGATGAGGGCACTGATAAATGATTGCCAGTTTAATAACTGCATGCATTTAAATGAACCGGGTTGTGCGGTTAAAACTGCTGTTGAAGATGGAAACATCCATATAGACAGGTACTTGAGTTACTGCAATATATTGGAAACCATCAATGAGAAAAGCTATTGAGAATAGATGACAGACAGACCTTAAGTGTGAAAAGATCTTATATAAAAAAAGCCTCCTGCTGTTACAGGACGGTTAACTGCCAACTGTCAACTGTCAACTAGTATACACGGTGCTCCAAAAAATGCGCAACTTCCATTACTACATTATTGTTTGTAGATGTGTTTCTTTTCTGCTGTGGGTAAATGCTAACCCCGTTAAACATATTATAATGCAGGGTTAAAAACTGGCCACGATATTGAAAATCCCAATCAAGGATATCAGTATCATCAATCTGGTTAATGAAGTTCACCTTAAGATCTTTGGAAAGGGTGGTTGCAATGGCATAAAATTTTGAAATGCCGCAGTTGTCGTCAATCACTGCTTCGGTGCAACCGCTGTTGGTTTTAAGTTCGTAACACATAGGAATTGGTTTTTTAAATTCAGGATATTGGGAATATTTTTATTTTTCTACTTACTTTTTATCAGCCACCTTTCCACTTTGCTTTCTTAGATGCCTTTATCGCTTTTTCATCTCCGCCTAATAATTTTTCGGCACCTACATTGCGGCCATCTGTGGGGCAACCAACTTTATCTTTTTTACCAAATATTCTGCTGATAAAGCATCCGCTCAATAAAAAGGAAGCCATAACAACAACAAGTAGTATTTTTTTCATGAAATAAAGATAATAATTTTTATTTGTACCTCATCTCCATTCTCCACTCATTTACAGAGGCTCCGATACATTTAACATATCCAAACATTACTCTTCCACTTCAACTTTTGTTCCTTATTTCAAAACCAGATCTTCGCTTTGATCTTCGCAAATTCCCCCTTCAGGGGTTAGGGGTTTGGTCTTTAAACCACCCACTATACATAACGTAATTATCAGCTATACGGTTTATCTCCCCACTTATCATTTCGTCACTTATGTTCTTTATTTTTTTAGCCGGCACGCCTGCATATATACTGCCGGGCTCAATAATGGTCTTTTCCAGTACTACAGCACCTGCCGCAATGATACTGTTACTACCTACTACTGCATTATCCATCACAATTGCCCCCATACCAATCAGCACATTATCATGTATAACGCATCCATGTACAATTGCATTGTGCCCGATGCTAACATTATTTCCTATTACCGTGGGTGCTTTAAGGTAGGTACAGTGAATTACGGCCCCATCCTGCACATTTACCTTAGTGCCCATGCGTATACTGTTTACATCGCCCCTTAAAACAGCATTAAACCAAATGCTGCAATTATCACCCATTACCACATCGCCAACAATGGTAGCATTAGGTGCAATAAAGCAATCATTTCCAAATGTTGGTAGTATTCCTTTTACAGGTAGAATTACAGGCATGATACATAAGTTTTACCCCCTCTGCCTCCGCCACCTGGCGGAAGAATTGATTATGGAGAAGATCGGTTATTATTTTTTTATTAAAAAAAGCAGATTTTTAAAACGGAATTCCAAACAGCACATACGACTGTAGTTTTTCACTTTGCTCGCAATACATAGCACTTAACTCTATTGGTCCTATGGGTGTTTTATATGCAAAGGTTAATGCAAAACCACTCAGTGCATCTGAGCCCCTTGAAGAATTATTGCCGGTTGCAAAATCTTTAAGAAGTCCGTTAATTTTTGCTGTGATATAAATATTATTTGCGGGGTTATATCTTACTCCTAATAGTAATGTTGTTACGCTGGATGAATTTAAAGTTGCTTCCTGTAAACCTGCAAACCTCACCTGGTTTCTAAAACTTCCACTTAAACCTCCTATTAAAAAATTATTCAGCGGGTTAGGGTTATTTGTAAAATTTATGCCCGCCTGAAATTCAGATAAGAAGGTAAAGCGCCTGTTAAACCTGGTAAATAAAGATGCATCCACTACAAGTCGGGTATAGTTTTCAAAATTTAAACCAGAAGGAATAACCGGTAAACCGTTTTGAAAAAGTGTAAGGGTTGGTTTTTGGTTATACACCTGCGCCAACTCTGTATGTATCTTTAATCCCTTTGTTGGAAAAAAGATCTGGTTAAGGTCGTTGTATTTAAAATATACATAGCTTTTAACATCTGTAAACCTGCCTTTTGTTTCTGTTACAGACTTGATAGAAGGATTGAAGTGAATATATTCTAAAGCAGTACCAATACCCCCGGCTATTCTGTTATTACCGCTGTTTTGAAAATTAATAAAAAGCTGCGAAAAATTCTGCTTATAGGCACCTTCCAGTTTATAATTCTGGTAAGTATTTATTTTATTATTATCCAGCCTGAACCCGGTGATAAAAGCCACGCTCTTTGTTCTGCCAACATATTGAAAATGCTCTGCTTCAATCTGTGTACTTTCTCCAAGCGATACAGAAACCATGCTACGTGAGTTTGGTAACAGAAAATCACGGCTGGTTACATTTACATTTACATTAATGCCCCTGAAACGGGTATAATACAGGCCTGCTTTTAAATAGGTGTTTGGGTTTTCCTCGGCAGTAAAAATAATATTTGCAGTGTCCTTAGACACTGGCTCCAATGCATAAGATATACTGGCATAATACCGGGAGCCATAAGCCCGCCTGATGCTCTTATTGATCTGGGCTGCTGTATAATGTTTATTATCATAAAAATTCATGAGGTGAATAAAGAACGGAACTGTTGTTTTTTTTAAGCCCACTACTTTATACTCACGGATAAACACTGTTTTGTTGGCTACAGCCTGCTGCGGTTTTTCTTCCACATTGCTAAGGGCATTAAGACTGTCAGCTAATTTTTTAAACAGCGGGTAATATTGACGGCCTGTTTCCATACCAACCTGTATGATCTCTTTATTGCTTCCAAAACTAACGGTGTTATAGTCTTCCAGGGGCATGTGAATGTAAATATTGGTTAAGGGCAGCTCTTCTTTAAAATCACTTGCCTCCCTGAAGAAAGCCATCTGTAACAACACATCAAAAGGAGTTTTTATTTTGTCAACCTTAGCAAGGCCGGTGGTTACATTGCTGCCGATAACAATATCGGCACCCATTTCCTTTACGTTTTTAACGGGAAAATTTCTTACTAATCCACCATCTACCAATTTTTTATTATTATGCGTTACTGCTGAAAATACAGAAGGTATGGCCATAGTGGCCCTGAGGGCTGTAATAATATTTCCGGTGTCAAGCACAACCAGGTCGCCGGTTTCCAGATCGGTAGCCATGCATTTAAACGGTATTTTAAAATTATTGAAATCCCGGATGTTGTACACATGAAAAAACAATTCAGAGAATTCCATATTTAGTTCCTGCCCTGTAATTACTCCGGTTGTCAATCGTACTTTATTATTGATGAAAGGGAGTTCAATGGCAAAGCGGCTGTATTGGTCTTTCTCTTCCATCGATAATGTTTTTAATGGAACATTGTTAGAGAATAATACATCAAAGTCAAACTCTTTACTTAGTCTCTCAATATCATTTGCGCTGTAACCAGTGGCATATAAAGCGCCAACAATAGCCCCCATACTGGTTCCGGTTATATAATCTATTTTGAGTCCTGCACTGTCAATGGCTTTTAAAATTCCAATATGAGCCAAACCTTTAGCTCCACCGCCACTCAACGTAAGGCCAATTTTAGGGCGTGTATTATTAGCCTGTGCTGCCAGGTTACCGGAAAAACTAAAGCAGCAAATAAGAGCAAGAAAAAATTTCATGAAGAAAAAATTATTAAGCAGTTTTTATGAACAGTAGCCTTAAAATTACGCACTAACTTTTTTTGTTTGCTTTGATAAAAGTTAATTATTTCCTTTTTTATACAATAATCCCATCATTAGATACAATTTAAAGTTTTTATTTTGAGATACCTTTATTTTGCAATATTAATAACATAAGATGACCAACCGGGAACTTTTTTTACAGCATGTAGGCCAAACATCCCAGGCACCACTTTGCCTGGAAATTGTAAGGGCATCAGGATGCAAATTGATTGATGCCGATGGAAAAGAATACATTGACCTGATAGGCGGCATTAGTGTTTGTAATGTGGGCCATCGTCATCCCAAAATTATTGAGGCTATAAAAAAACAACTGGATAGCTATTTGCACATTATGGTGTATGGTGAGTTAGTACAAAGTCCGCAGGTACAATATGCAAAAAAGCTTGCAGAGCATTTGCCGGCATCGCTTAATGCCGTTTTCTTTACAGCCAGCGGCAGTGAAGCTACAGAAGGTGCTATGAAACTGGCTAAAAGGTACCAGAGCCGTACACAGATCATCTCGTTTAAAAATTCTTACCACGGCAGTACACAGGGAGCATTAAGTGTTATGGGCAGCGAATACTGGCAACAGGCTTTCAGGCCTTTGTTACCTGATGTTTTGCAGTTGCATTTTAATTCTTTTGAAGATCTTGAAAATATTACGGAACGTACTGCCTGCGTTATTGCAGAGACCATCCAGGCCGAAGCCGGTGTTCTGGTTCCCCAAAAAGAGTGGTTAAAGGCATTAAGAAAAAAATGTGATGAAACAGGAACACTGCTGGTGTTGGATGAAATACAATGTGGCTTTGGCCGCAATGGTACGCTATGGGCTTTTGAGCAGTTTGATATAGTGCCCGATATTTTGTTGCTAGGTAAAGCATTGGGTGGAGGTATGCCATTGGGCGCATTCATTGCAGATAAAAAAATAATGGATTCATTAACACATGATCCGGTGCTGGGCCACATCAATACTTTTGGAGGCCACCCTGTGTGTTGCGCTGCAGGCTTGGCTGCTTTTGAAGTATTAATTGATGAAGACCTTATTACACCTGTTACAGAAAAAGAGAAAATATTTCACTCCCTCCTGCAGCATCCGCATATTAAGCAGGTAAGAAGCTGTGGCTTAATGATGGCTGTAGAGTTTGCTGATTTTGATACAAACAAAAAGATCATCGATCAATTAATTATTGAAGGCGTGTTTACCGACTGGTTTTTATTTGCATCGAATTGTCTGAGAATTGTACCACCATTAAACATAAGCAACGAAGAAATACATACAGCCTGCGAAAAAATAATTAAGGTGCTTAATACTTTGTAATAGTCATCATTATTGCGGACGATAAACCCGTTCTGCATTTTTATATACAACAGCTTTATCGAGCGTCATTGTTTTTGTTTTTTGCTTCAGGTACATTTCTACCTGGTCGTCATAATGCTTATTGCCTGGTTTTGCACTTGCTCCGTACATGTTAATGGTTTCAATTTTGGGCAAACCTGTTTTAGAAAATCTTACAAACATAATAAGGCCATCACCACCTATTGATTTTAATTTACCATTAGCCAACGGCTCTGTCCACTGAGGAGAAAGCAGATCGGGGAAGCCACCAAGCGGCCATTCTTTATCACCTCTTGCTAATTTTTGAATATCACCAAGGGTAAGATCAGTGGTGCCAAAATTAGTTTGCATATAATTACTGATGTATGTAAAAACATCAATTGCTTCTTTTTTGGTAAGGTGCCTTGGTGTACGATCGGGTAGTGTTCTTTTCAGTTGTTCATACATCAACACAAATACCGCTGCGCCTTTGCTGGAGGCATCACCACGTTTATCCCAGTTTTTAAAAGTGGTAATCACAGGCGACAGGTTAGGATACTCTTTTTCATTTAAAGAAAACACAGAATCAAAGCTGAATGGATATTGCAGTTTTTCCGGCAACTGCATATCGAATTTTATCTGTTTAAATTTTTCATAACCCAGCTTTTCATTTTGGGGAAACAGTTCCATGAATCTTATGCTGCGGTTAAGGTTATATTCTTCCCAACCATCTGCTTTTGCAAATGAAGATGCCTTTAAATTATCTGCAGGTGCAGTTGCAAAAAATGAAGAATGATTAGTATTAAATAAAAAACCACTTTTGGGATTGATGTATTGCGGTAATTCCTTTTCGGTACGGAAACTGGTCCACAAGGTTTTTGAAGTGTTACCCGGCACTGTTCTTTTCCAGTTGTAATTCTCAGAA
>JAYUYX010000185.1:0-23243 GCA_043752205.1 Chitinophagaceae bacterium | reverse complement strand
TATAATGCTTTTGCAGGTACATGCACACAGATGCACAATCGTAAGATGAAGTATAAACAGAACCCTCATGATTTTCATTGGCATCGTTATACAACTCATCTGTTAAACACATGCCGCCAACTGTGCTGGCGCCAACCAATGCAGTATCAAAAGAAACAAAGTCGGATGGGGAGATGCCGGCATTCATTACAGCTTCCTCGAGCGCATGCATAGCCAGCATGGTTGTACGGGTAACACCCGGATCTGTTACCTGTAATTTTTTTTGTAATAAATCTGTGCTTATTTGTACCTGGCCAAATGGTAATACGTCCGCATATTTAGAAGGAAAGAGATCGAGTTTATTATGAATGCCGCAGGTGCCCTGTTTAAGTGCATGATGATTTTCAGCTACAGAATTTCCTATAGCACTGATAACGCCCATGCCTGTTATGAAAATTCTGCTCAATATGATTTGTAATTAGTCTGTCAGTCTGAGCTTGTCGAAGACGGGGCTATACCAAAGCTCTGATAGTTAAACCCGCCTTCGACAAGCTCAGGCTGACAGATCTTTATTTAAAGATGAATTTATTTAGTACGATGCTGCTCAATATAAGCAACCATAGTATTTATATCTACAAGAATCTTTCTGCCCTCTTTAGGATCTTTAATATCTATCCCATATTCCCTGTTCAGCAATACGATCAGTTCAATAGAATCAATGGAATCCAGGCCAAGGCCTTCACCAAACAACGGTTCATCGTCTTTTATATCTTCTGGCTTAACCGACAGAAGGTTAAGAAATTCCACTATCTGCTTCTTAAGTTGTGCTTTTAATACTGCTGTTTCCATAATAAAAATTTCAGATCAGGTTTTTTCTTTTTAATCCCAAAAGGGTAATTAATTGTATGATAAAGGTAATGCCCAATAAGGGTATTATATTCAAGATAACATCTTTAAGTTTTCCGCCTTCTAAAAATAAACCATAATAAGCTTCAAGACACCAATGTAATGGCGACATTTTCATAACGAACTGGAACGATTCAGGCATGGCAAAACTCGGTACCAGTAATCCACCTATTGCAGCCATTAAAACAATGGAAACTGCGCCAATGCCGTTTGCCTGTTCCTGCGTTTTTGCAAATACGCCAATCATCATGGCATAGCTCACTGCACACCATCCGCAAATGAGTGTAACAATTACCACACCGGTTATATCGGCAGGTAAATTTAATTTTGGTAACCCCATTGAAGGGAATAGCCAGATACCCATGGAGAACACAACCATGGCCTGTAAAAAAGTTACCATTAAATAAGTAAGCTGTTTAGAAATTAAGGCAACCAGGTAATTGGTTGGCAATGTTTTTAAACGGATAAAACTACCATTAAGTTTTTCTCTTACTACGCTGCCACCTAAAGAAATTACAATAAAGAACATAGCAAAAACCGTCCATGCCGGTACATTATGTTGTGATGCGTTTGGAATATTACGGCTTCCGTCTCGTGATACAGGCACTTCGTTAATAGTTACCTGGTTACTCATCAGGTCTTTTTCCAGCGAATCAGGTAATGCAGTTTCATTTAAGGCGAAGTATAAACTTTTTAAAACCTCCTTATTCTGCACCATCAATAAAGAGCTGCGTAATGCTCCCTGTATCGAGTGCCGGAACGATTCCTGTAATACCGGGTGATATAATAAAGTAATGGGCTGAACATCGGTACTGTCCAAATTTTTTGTGCTATCGGTGTTCATGCCAAAACTCTTCAATGCTTTTTTTGCTGTGAGATCAGCCTTTGCTCTCATCTTTTGTGTAAAGTCTGCAGGGATGATGATGGCGATAACCGCATCCTTGGCATGCATTCTTTCGGAGATCTCCTGCTGGGTAACATTTGGTGCTACCTGCTTAAGGTCAAACATGCCGATCTTATTTATGGCTGCTTCAAGTTGTTTACCTGCATCGCCGGTATCCCTGTTGCTGAGTAGCATAGGAACGGTATTGGTGTTCAGCATTTCAAATGTGCTGTTTTGCACAGCCGTAATTACAACCGCTAAAACAATGGGCATAACAAACATAAAGATCAACCCGAGTTTATCACGGGTTAAAATTTGTAAGTCTTTTAATATGGTTGCGCCTAACTTAAACATAAAGAATAAGGAATAAGGAAGATGAAATAAGGAATAAGAAAGGTGAAATAAGAAACCTGCCTGCCGGTAGGCAAGGTAAGGAAGTAGCGTTACTCCTATGAGCTCTTGTTCTCCGGTTTCTTATTTTATATTTCTTATTTTTCATTTCTTATTTAGTTTCTGAAGGATTTACCTGTTAAATTAATGAAGAGGCCTTCCAGCCCTTCTTCTTTATGATCTATCATTAGTTGTTGTAAAGTGTCATGAGCAATTATTTTTCCATCATCTATCAAAGCCACTTTATTACACAATTCTTCTGCTTCACTTAACTGGTGCGATGTATAGATCAACGTAGTTCCTCCTTCATTTAATTTTTTGAGGTAGTTGATAATGGCGTGCCTGGTGTGCACATCCACGCCTACGGTAGGCTCATCTAAGAAAAGAATTTTAGGATTGTGAATTACGCCGATAGCGAGGTTTACCCGCCGTTTCATACCACCGGAAAATTCCTGTACTTTTTTATTTCGTACTTCTGTAAGTCCCAGTACTTCCAACAGCTCGGCTGTGTTATTTTTAATTTCTGTTTTTCTCAAACCCGACCATGCACCAAAGAAGGCAAGATTTTCTGCAGGACTAAGTTCCTGGTAAAAAGAAAAATCCTGCGGTACAAATCCAAAAAGACTGTTGATCGATTTTTTATGATGAGCAATTTCATGTCCCAATAGCTGTATACTTCCCTGTTGAAATTGTAATAAGCCGGTCATACAATTCATCAGCGTAGTTTTGCCTGCGCCATTGGGTCCGAATAAACCAAAACGCTCACCCTCAAATACTTTTAAATTTAAATTAGCAAAACAGGAAACTGTTTGCCGGGGATAAGTAAACCCAAGGTTATTTATAAGCACTGCCGGGTTACTCATGAATTCCATTTTATTTTACCCAATGCCTGAAAAGCTCTTCGCTCTATCTCTGCAATTTCTAAAAGATAATCTCCCATTACATCAAAATCGGCCTGACTGCCAATACGGCCTTTATAAATACCTGCCGCCTGTACAGCAGCACTGCGCCATTTATCGCCGGCCTCGGTAAACATTTTAGAGATGTCAATCAATTCATCTATTGGATGAAAGGCATGGGATTCCTGCAGGAAGGCGCCATAGATATAACGAAAGCCGCCCCCACCGGTACCAATCTCTTCCTGCATACGCACCAGCTGTGCTAAATACAAACCGGCAGTTTGCTGGCCCAGTTTATCTTTCCATTTTTTTATTCTTTTGCCGGTAAATGCAATGCCATTGACACCGGCTATAGGCCCCGGAATATGTAGCATATCCCGTACATTTCTTTTAATGCCTGTTCTTATCGCCTTTCTCATCTGGTCATCTGTAACATGTACTGTATTTGCCGGGTAATATAACTGGCCTTTAGGAGCCAGGGCTCCTTTTGCAAAGCGAACCCTTTCGAGTTCGTACTTGGTAAGCGTTGTTACATTTTCCATTACCGGGTCGCTGATGAGGTAATTATCACCCTCGCTGCCATACACAATTAAATTATGGGCATTAAAATGAAAACGATATTCTTTGGGAAAATAAGTAAGATAGTAAACACCAACCTGGCAACCAACGGGCTGTCCTTTTTCTAAACATTCATCCAGGAATTTTGCAGCCTCTTCTTTACTGCTGAATTTTTTTCTTACAACGGGTATGTTCAGTGATTTGCAGGTGCGCTTGAAAATAAGTCCTGGCATGCTTCTGAATGCAATGGCCGGCCCTTTATTTATTTTAAGCAATGGGATATAAACGAAGAAAAGGCCGCTACCAATACCAAAAGAAAGCGGTTCGGTTAATTTATGCGCACCAACACTTCTTAATAAATTTGTAGTAACACCGTTCTCACAATGGGCTGCCTGTAAGTGTTTAAATTCAGTCTTCATGCACGTTCATTGTTTTTAGTTCCTCCACACTTACATTAAATGCATCGGCGTATTGCTGTAGCTTTTTGTCAGTTAGTTTTTTAAATACCAAAGGTTTTAAATGCTGTTTGATGGTCCATTTCCAAAAGCCGGTATAAGCAGCAACAATACCAATATCCATCAACCTTAATTCAATAAAATATAAAATGGGGCTGGCCTCATTTCGCAATACTTTCTGTCGGGCTTCTTCAATACGTTGTTGTATATCTTCCCAGGCCACATCCAATGCTTTTGTTTTTACATCCCAGCCGGTACTTAATTCTGTCGAATAATTACCCGAGCCATCAACAGCATATACTATTTCCTTTGTTAATTTGTTGAGTGCGCCATCGTCCTGGGGAATCTCTTCTTTTTTCATTTGAAAAAGCTATTAGTTTTTAGCTCTTAGCTCTTAGCTAAAAGCTTAATTTCATCAGCAAACAGTAAGCAGGCTATACATATAAGAAAACCTGGCGCTTTCCGGAACAAGCAAATATATTTTATCGCCAACCTTAAGTTTGCCGCTGTGAAAAAGTTCATCAACCATTAAATACACAGAAGCTGCACCAACATTACCAACCTGGCTTAAATTTACAAACCATTTATCGTACATGATACCGGTTTCATTTGCTATCAATTGCTGGTAGATCTTATCCTTAAAAAATTCGCTGGACATATGCGGCAAAAAATAATCGATCTCTTCTGATTTAACACCATGTTTGGCTAAGGATGCTTTAACGCCGTAACCACCATACAGCACAATGTTTTTGCTTAACAATTTTACATCCTGCTTAATACTCATTATTGATTGCGCCATTAGTTCCTCGGGGCTATAATCCTGATAACTTTTAAATGTACCATCTTTTAGTTTATCGCCTCCCTGGTACATACATGCTTCAAGTTCATTAGCGTATGAAAAACCCTCCATCCATTCTACCTTAAGACTGATGCCCGTTTCATTTTTTTTATTAGAGAGTAAGAATGCAGCAGCTCCATCAGAAAGCATCCACCTTAAAAATTCTTTTTCAAAACCAATATAAGGATCGTCAGCAAGCGCTTTTAACCTTTTAGCCTCGTCTTCAAAATTTGATGAAAGTAATGAAACAGAAAAACGTTCTGATCCCGTAGCAACAGATTGCTGAACATCGCCTGCTTTGGTAGCGAGGTAGGCATACTTAAAAGCATGCATGCCTGCACAACACACCCCTGATGGTGAAACCACTTCAACCGGGTTTGTGTCCCGTAACCAGCCATGAACCATTGCACCATGAGAAGGCATCAATTGATCAGGTGTGGAAGTACCGGTACTTAACAGTTCAATTGATTTAATAGCAGCAGGATCATTCTTAAATAAAGCATTTACTGCCAGGGCAGTCATCTGTGCATTGGTATGCGTTGATTTACCTTCTTTGTTAAGCGCATAAAACCTGCGCTTTATACCATTGTTACGTAGAACAATAGCTTTTGACCTGGAAGGTGCGTCATTAATATACCCCAGGTATTCTTCCATCTCTTCGTTAGAAACAGGATCATTAGGAAAAAAAGAAGATGTATTTGTTATGTAAACCTCGTTTAATGACATTTGTTGTATGGATTAATGTACGCCTGAAAAATGTTGTTTTTGTTTTTTAATACGTTCCGACAAAAATGGCTTAAAAAAAATAGCATCAACCGTTAATATAATTGGAGCCGCTATAAACAGTGCAATTAAAAGATAATATTTGAATGCAACAAGCCATGCCGTCTTTTTTTTCTTTTTTGCTATGATCTTTGCCCATATGGCAAAAATTTTACTTGCCTTAGACTCTATGAACATTAAATTATATTTCACTTCAATTGCTTTCTGTTGTTTCAGTTCATCCTGCAATCCACTCCAGTTTTCAGCATTGAGGAATTTTTGCACAGTTGTTCCATAAATTTTTGTGTTCTCTATATCCGCATCTGCTACACCGGGTTTTGGGAAAAGGTTCATCAAGCGCTCTTTTTTACCTTTGAACATCCAGTAAAATATCGTTATGAAGCTGATGAAGTTATGGTGCTTATCTACCAATGCAATACTCCCCACTAATTTTGCGCCAGAGTTTTTCAGTATTTTTTTAATACGTTCCATTGCCGTGATCCACATATTTCTTGCCCCGGTTACGGTAATGACCGGTGTATCTTTTAACAAGGTTTGTACTGCAGGATGGGTTAATATTGAATTGACCGGTATGGATGGAGAAAGGAACCATGCCTGGTAACCCAGGATGACCAGGTCGTATTTATTTTCTTTAAGTTGAAAAGGTTTTAATGCTGTTGGAACCCCTAATACACAATCTGGCATCACTGCAAAAAATTCTTTACCTGTCCAGGGAAAGGGGTAATCTTTTGCTACATACACCCGAACTTTTTCAACAGCATTTCCCGCTGCAATAAGTGGGGCAGTAAAGCTATCCAGGATGTCTTCAAGCTGTCCGGATTGGGTATAATAAATGACCAGTATTTTTTTACTCATGAATTACAGGTTAGGGGCAACTAAGGTAATCTTAACAGCTTTGATTTTTTACTGTAATCAATAATAGCTTGCTGGACTTCCGGGGGAAGTTTTTTATAATTGGAACGAATGATAGAAATATCGTTCGTCAGGTTATTACGATACTCCACTATTTTAGGGGCATGTTCCTGTATAATTAAGCGCAGAAAACTGAATTCAGCATTTTCTTTTTCCTTTTTTATGGCATTTTCCAGCTTTAAACGGCCAGCTTTAAAAAGACTTAATTTTTCCTTTGCCTTACTTACTAACCCGGCTTTTTTCATTAGTAAAGCGCCTTCATAAGCTTCTTTGTCATTTATTGATGCAGCTTTAAGGGTGTTTAACTGGCTGTTTACCACCTGAACATCATTAGTTGACATGGCGGCATAAAAAGCCGATTTATCAAATCCATTGTTTTGCGTATTCCCTTTAACCGTTATCACTGAAAATAGAACCATCAGGTTCAAGAATATCTTAAAATTCGTCATGTTTTTTATTAAAAGGCAAAGATAAAGGTTTATTAAACTGTTAAGTGAGAGCCATATCTCCTTTGCTTATAGGCAAATTTACTACACGAGATTTAAAAAAAAAGGTAAAGTTGCTACGTGATTTTACTGGATAGCCATGCAATTAAAATATATCTGGGCTCTTTTGATAAGAAACACAATAAAACGTTCAAATAAAACGATTTATATAAAACGATTGATTAATAAAATGCAAATTTTTATAACAAATCTGCCGTAAGATACTTGCATTGAAAACTATATTTCATCTACAGTTTTAAAGTTTTTATTGTTAGGCACGACAGGAGAAGAGGCTCTGCGTTAAGCAGGGCCTCTTTATTTATAGTATTACAATTGCAGCTGCAAACTGGCAAATCAAACCAACAATAAGGCCCATATAAATCTCTTTTGGGCTGTGATCACTCACTATTAACCGGGAGCTGCAAACAATGCCGGTAATTAATAAAGCAATTGACAAAGGCCATGTCATTAACATGCTATTGCTATTCATAATAATGATGAAGATGCCGACCATGCCACCGCAACCAATGGCATGCATACTTATTTTATAAAAGATGTTGGCAATTAAAGCAACAGCGGTAGTAAGAAAAACGCCGGTCATAAATGCTGCCAGTACCGGGGATAGCGCAGGCTCAAACTTAAAGAAGACCCTTGCTGCCCAAAAATAAAAGATCATACTGCTTAAGTATGGTCCGATGCGATCCTGTTGGGTGTGTAAAAAAACAGATTTTACAAAGCCAAGACCTTTCATTACCAGGATAGCAAATGCAGGAAAAAAAATAGTATTTAATGCTGTAGTTAAAAGTAATTTGAGTTTTGTTGCTGAATGAAACCCGGAAAAAAAAGACGGATGCCAGAAAACTAAAAAAGCCACTACATAAAAAGGGATGAATAGCGGGTGAAACAACACAGAAAACAGGTGTGCCAGGATAGAAATCACCGACCACCGACCACGGACCACAGCAACATTATCATTGTTTTGTTGTCTGTCGTCTGTTGTCTGTTGTCTGATTTCCATCATCATAATTCTTTTCTTAACCTTGCTACAGAAATATTCAGTTGTTCCCGGTACTTAGCTACTGTGCGGCGGGCTATATTGTATCCCTTCTCCTGCAGCATCTCTGTTAATTTTTCATCACTGTAAGGATGCTTCTTATCTTCTGCTTCTATAATATCGCTCAGTATCTTTTTAACTTCCCTGGTACTTACTTCTTCTCCGCTGTCGGTTTGTAAACTTTCGCTGAAGAAAAATTTAAGGCGGTAAGTTCCAAATTCTGTCTGTACAAATTTACTGTTTGCAACGCGGCTTACTGTAGATATATCAAGGTTGGTAGCTTCTGCAATATATTTTAAGATCATTGGGCGCAGGTCTGTTTCATCACCGGATATAAAAAACTCCCGTTGATAATTCATGATAGCCTCCATGGTATTCAGTAAAGTATTATGACGTTGTTTAATGGCATCAATAAACCATTTAGCCGCATCTATTTTTTGTTTGATAAAAATTACCGCTTCTTTTTGCCGTTTATCTTTTTTGCTTCCACGGTCATATTCTTTAAGCATATCCCGGTATCCTTCGCTTATTCTCAGGTCGGGAGCATTTTTATTGTTAAGGGTTAATTCAAGTTTACCGGCATTATTATAAATAAAAAAATCAGGCACTACATAACTCTCTCCTTTATTAGTTTCGCCAACAGATCCCGCAGGTTTAGGATTAAGTTTTACAATTTGGTTGATCACTTCTCTTAACTGTTCATCATTCAAATCAAGTCCCCGCTGAATTTTTTCGTAATGTTTTTTCGTAAACTCCTCAAAGTATTTTTCTAATACTTTTATCGCTATTTCAACATGCTTGCCTTCATGTTGTTTTCTTTCCAGTTGAAGTAATAAGCATTCCTGCAGGTTACGGGCAGCAATGCCGGGCGGATCAAACTGTTGAATTTGTAAAACCAACTCAGCAATTTCTTCTTCGGTAGTTGAAATGTTCTGCCTGAAAGCAAGATCATCTACAATAGCAGAAAATTCTCTTCTTAAATAACCATCGTCATCTAAATTACCGATGATCTGTAGTGCAACTTTTTTCTGGTGTTCATCAATGGTAAGCATGCCAAGCTGCTCCAGCATTAATTCATTAAAGCCACGTTCTACCTTTATTGGGATAACCCTGTTTTCATCGATCTCAGGGTAATTGCTATCTTTAAGCTTGTAGTCTCCCACTTCATCATCTCCGTCCTTCACGTATTCGCTTATGTCAATATTATCATATTCATCTGCACCGCCATCCATTTCACTGTCTTCTCCATCGCCGTCAGAAAATTCTTCCTTTTCTTCAAATTCATTTTCATGCCCCTCCTCGGCTTCTTCCAAAGCAGGGTTCTCTTCTATTTCTTCTTTAATGCGCTCTTCTAAAATGGCAGTGGGCACCTGCAGCAATTTCATCAACTGAATTTGCTGTGGCGATAATTTTTGTAACTGCTTTTGATATAATCCCTGACTTAAAGCCATATACAAATCGAATTAGGGTAAAAAAATCAGTGGTAAATATGCTAATCCAATAAAGGAATAACGCCGTAAATTTACAGAGATAACTGAATTAATATGCATAAAATCGCTAAAATTTTATTTTTTTGCATGATTTTTGTGGTAAATATTATTTCTGGGCAAAAACTCAGCGATAATGCCCCTTCAAAAAGTGCCTTTTTTTTGCAGAAAACTCCCCACCAAAATGGCCTGCAATTTAATACTTATAACGGTTTCAATAAATTAATAGCTGATGCCCAACTCCAATACAAAATTAATAGGGGGCCAGTTTTTTTCTTTAGGCCATATTCGAAAACTGGGGTAAGTGCAGACTTCTATACCCAACATTTTGGATTTTTTTGTAAAAAAGAATTGCAGTTTGAAAAACTACGAAAATCCCCTTGAGATTCCGGCTGGGCTCATTACAGTATAACGATTACCTGGAAGGAAAGGCTAATGCCGGCATTTTACCTCCTCAATAGTTTAAATAAAGAACGGCAACCTTTCGGCTACCGTTTTTACAGTTTATTTTTTTACACTTTTATAATATAACTCCCTGCTCACTTAATATTTTCTTAATTACATTAACCATCTGTTCCGACTTCGTCTTTAATTGCTCATCGGTCCATAATAAACTAATCGCTGTAGATACACAGCGACTCATTACTGCATCGCTGGCTGAAAAATCCTTTGTTGCATGATGAATAACAGCTGCTTTCAAGTCAGGATGTAAGCCGTTCAGGGTTACTGCTTCTTTCAGATGTTTCCATTTACTGATGTAATGCCAGTTATTATCATACCAATAAAAATTACCAGCCAGTATATTCTGCGCCTTTAATTCAGCCACCACTGCACGGGTAGCATCTTCTGTTGGTAAGAACCAAGTTAAAAAAGTACAGCTGTCACCCGCTTCATCAGGTATTCTCCTGAAACTTACTTCCGGTATGGCTGCCAATGCATTTTTTAATGTGGTGTGATTTTTTTTCTGAATTGCTAAAAATGTATCTAATTTTTTTATCTGCGCCAGTCCTACTGCCGCATGCAGTTCACTTATCCTGAAATTGTACCCGATAAAAGGATGTAGGTCAGCCCCACGGTCAATACCTTTATGATCGTGTCCATGATCAGTATAGCCATCACTTGAAATATAAACATCCTCACGGTTGGTCATTACAGCACCCCCTTCGGCACAGGTAATGGTTTTTACAAAATCAAAACTAAAAGTTCCCGCATCGCCAATGGTACCCAGTTTTTTTCCTTTATATGTAGCGCCAATGCTTTGGCAGGCATCCTCTAATAAAACCAGTCCGTGTTCTTTACATATTTGTTGTAAAGCATCCATATCGGCCATACTGCCGCACATGTGTACGGGCATAATACATTTTGTTTTTGCAGTGATGGCATTACGAACTGCCTGGGGATCCAAAGTGAGCGTATCATCTACATCAACAAATACGGGCACAGCCCCAACACTTAATACTGCTTCAAAGCTGGCAACAAAAGTAAATGAAGGTAAAATAACTTCATCGCCATAGCCAATACCCAATGCGCTCATGGCTGTTGTAAGCGCAGCAGTGCCGCTGCTAACCAATTGTGCATGTTTGCAACCAAAGGTTTTGCAGATCGCATCTTCAAGCTCTTTAGCTTTCCATATTCCTTTACGGGGGCCATCAAAGCCATAGCGCATTAAAATTCCTGTTTCCAAAACGTCATTTACTTCCTTACGTTCATCATCGCTCCAAAATTCAAAACCGGGCATAAAATTTAATTAAGAATTAAAAAAAATGAATAATTAAGAACCTGCCTGCCGCAGGCAGGTTACAAAGGTAGAGAAAATGCTATTGCTTTAAAACATCGATAGCACCGGTTTAATTATTTTAACCAACCCATCGGGGGCATTTTAACCGGTTCTTTAAAATAATTAAGCCTTAAACTATCCCCCCAACCGTTGGGATTTTTATCAAAGGTTTTACTGCTGAAGAAGATCATGCCTTGTATATTAGGTGTATTACGTAAGGCCTGTATCATACGTGGTAGTTGTGTACTGTCTTTCCAGGCTGCATTACTATTAGCCCGGTAAATACCCAGGCCTATATAGCAATTTCTGCCGTAGGTATTTCTACTCCACCAATCTAATAAAATTTCGTAGGGTGCTATTTTGTGACCAAACTCCCAGTATAATTGCGGGGCCACATAATCGATCCATCCTTTTCTTAACCACAATAAAATATCGGCATATAGGTCATCGTAATTTGTTTGAGCACCATTTGTTTTACTGCCGCCAGGATCTTTATCTATATTACGCCATACACCAAATGGGCTTATACCAAACTGACATTTAGGATTCTCTTTTTTAATCACAGCGCTTAGCATACTGATGATGGAGTCGGTATTACTTCTTCTCCAGTCATCTCTTTTCATACCATTACCATATTTATTATAAGTACCGTAATCAGGGAATTCCTTGCCCGGTATCTTATACGGATAAAAGTAATCGTCAAAATGTATGGCATCAATGGCGTAACGGCTAACCACATCCTTTACCACGTTGGTTAAATACTGTTGAGCATCTTTATTACCCGGGTCAAAATATTTTTTATCGCCGTAGTTTAAAAACCATTCGGGGTGAATTTTGGTAATGTGCGTTGGCGCAATTGATGACTTTCCAATATTAAATACAGCCCTGTAAGGATTCATCCATGCATGAAACTCCATACCACGCTTGTGCGTTTCTGCTACCATAAATTCCAGGGGATCGTAGTAAGGCACTGGAGGCTGGCCTTGGGTACCTGTAAGAAATTGACTCCATGGCTCGTACTGAGATGGATAAAAAGCATCTGTAACCGGGCGAACCTGTACAATAAGCGCATTGATGCCATTACGTTGATGCAGGTTAAGCAACCTGATAAATTCTACTTTTTGAGAATCGGCATTATAATTTCCTCTGCTAGGCCAGTCAATATTATCAACAGTAGCAACCCATACGCCACGAAACTCCGGCTTTGCCTGTGCAGCAGAAGTAAAGGGGAAATAACAACCGATAATGAAAATGAAAGACCGAAAGAAAAATTTCATGAAATATGTTTAATCTGATTTACGGATCTTATCTAATAATTTATTTAAAGTTTTTGCTTCTGTTTCTGAAAGGTTACTCAGTATGGTATCCATATCTTTTTCAAAATGGTCTATTTTTTCCAGCAATTTGATGCCTTTGGGACTGATGCTTACATCTACCAATCGTTTATCATTTTTACAGGTGGTTTTTTTAGCCAGCTCTTTTAAAACAAGCCTGTCAACAATGCGGCTGGTATCGCTCATTTTATCCAGCATCCGCTCCCTTATCTGTAATGTGGAGATAGGTTTTCCTGCACCCCTTAAAATACGCAGGATATTATATTGCTGGCCTGTAATAGCTTCCTTGTCAAAAACCTTTTTCATCTTTTCATTCATCCAGTTATAGGTATAAATAAGGTTGATGATACCTTTTTGAAAATCGTTACGGAAATAAGGCTGACTTATATCTTTTTCTAAACTCATGTATTATTAGGTTCTGGTTTTTGAGTTTCTGCAATTAAATTGGTTACTTCAGGGTTTTTATCAAATTCATTGATATAAATTCTTACCATGATGATAAAATAACTCACAAGTAAAGGCCCGAAAATGAGACCAATAAATCCAAACAAATTAAGGCCCACGATAACACCCAAAACAGTAATTATGGGATGAACATCTCCCATATATCTCATCAGTTTTAAACGGGCAAGGTAATCTACATTTCCCGTAACTACAATGCTGTAAATTGTAAGGCCAAGGGCAGGCCAGTTATGTCCCTGTATAAACAAAAAGCCAACTAAGGGTACCCAAACTATCATGGTACCTACCAGGGGAAAAAAAGCAAAAACACCTGTTACAAATCCCCAAAGCCCCCAATCTTCAAGTCCAAATATCCAATAACCCAAAGCTGCAAATGCGCCCTGTATAATGCATATTATGGGTATGCCCAAAGCATTCGCCTTAATCATCATTTTTGTTTCGCCTGCAAGCAAATTCACATTTTCATGCTTTAATGGAATAACCTTACCCAAATATCTTTCTGTGCTGCTTCCATGTACCAATAAATAATATAAAAGAAAGAACATCATAATGAGATTTGTAAGCAAAACCATTGTACTGTTTAATATACGGGGAATGAAAGCAGAAACTTTTGCTGCTATGGTTTTCGCAGTTTCGGCTGAGAAAATGGCAATACCTGTTTTCTCCTGTACCTTTTGGGATACGGATTGAATGCCTTCTATAATTTTATCCTGGTTTTCGGCAATGGAACGTATTTTAGGAGAGGCCAGGGTTACGCTGAAATAAACGGGTAATGCAATGATAAGGAGGTAGCCCATGATAAATAAAAGAGCGGTCCAGCCTTTTTTCCATTTTCTTTTAAAGATGAGCTGAAAATATAATGTGCGGCTTAAAATATATAAAGTGAGTCCGCCCAGCAGGCCGGGTATAAAAATGGTCATCTGAGTGATCAATAATATAAAGAGTGCCAGGATCAACAACAAGATAAGGATTTGCCGGAGGCGTTCATTAAAAGTAACTTCACTCATAAATCTGTATTTAAAAAATGTAAAAAATATCTAGTCTTTCCATACAGAAACTCCCTCGCTGCAATTTGCACAAATATCAATATTTTTCCTGCTTTTCATTAAATCGTTTCTAAACTGTTTATAGTTATTATTGTGCCAGATTTCTTTAAACGATTGTGTTTTTAAATTTCCCAGCTGGTGTGTGGCATCCTTATCAAAGCAGCATGGCACCACCAGGCCGTCCCAGGTAATTACATTGGCATGCTGAAGTTTCCAGCAACGGTTAGCTAATTTATTTTTAGCGGTGTAAGAGCCATCTGCATTTTTTTTATAGCGGCTGTATTTATCAATGGTTGGTATCAGGTTGTTTGGATCGGTTTCATATTCATAAACCTGGGCTGTTTTAAAACGTACTTCATCAACACCAACTTCTTTTGCAAGCCGTTTAATATCTTCAACCTGGTGTTCGTTTGGCTTAACTACTAAAAACTGGAAGAAGACAAACGGTGTTTTACTTTTTAATGCCTTTTTCCACTTCATTATATTTTTGGCGCCCTCCAGCACTTTATCCAGGCTGCCGCCAACGCGGTATTGCTTGTAAACATCCTGCGTAGTGCCATCAATAGAAATGATCAAACGGTCCAGTCCGCTCTCCACAGTTTTTTTTGCAACTTCATCGGTTAAGTAGTGTGCATTGGTTGATGTGGCCGTATAGATCTTTTTGTCACTGGCATATTTTACCATCTCCAAAAAATCAGGATTGAGATAAGGTTCGCCCTGGAAATAAAAAATGAGGTATAATAACTCTTTGTGAATATCATCAATGGTTGTCCTGAACAAATCATTTTGTAACATGCCGGTTGGGCGGGAGAACTGCCTCAGGCCGCTGGGACATTCGGGGCAACGCAGGTTGCAACTGGTAGTGGGTTCAAAAGAAATGGAAACCGGGTAACCCCATTGTACAGGTTTATTGAGTAAACGGCTGATATAAAAACTTGAAAGTACTTTAGTGCCGTTTATGAACCGCCTCAGCGTGAGCTTGCTTAATAAATTCCTGCTATCGTTCCAATTGAATTGGGGCATACGCAAAGGTAAGCCGATTGGAAGTTACTTGTTGAGCACCACTCCTTTAATGTTTTCCTTTTTAATATAGCCGATATACCGTGAATCAAGTGCATTGTGCCGGTTGTCGCCTAAAACAAAATAACAGTCAGCAGGGATCTTAAGCGGACCAAAATTATCCGGGGTCCAGTCCTTTTCATTTTCAAGCCATTTGAAAGCATGGGTTGATGTTTCTGTAATGACAAAAGGTGTCAGTTTAAATCTTGGCCCGTATTTATTAACCAGGGTGTTGTCAAAAACAACCATTGCAGTATCATCAGATATAAAATGGATGCCACCCATCATTTCCAGCTGTTCTACTTCTTTTGCATCTATCAGGTAAAAGTCTTTAACACTTATCTTATACGCATTGTTCAAAATCAACGCTCCGTCAAAATTTATATTATTCACAAACAGCACACTATTCTTCATCTGAAGCACATTACCTGGTACGCCACAAAGCCGGTATAAATACCGGGAGCCTGCTTCATATTCACGACCGATCGCATTCAAAGAATCTGCCAGATCGCTGGTAAAGACAATGAAATTGCCGGATTCAGGCTTAATTAAATTACTGGAAAAAACCCAGCTACCTGTTTGTATGTTGGGTTCATTGGCCGGGGAGGGAACTTTATTATACAGTAGCATTCCTGTAATACTTCCAACAATAAAAACAGCAGATACAATCGCACAGATCACGGCAAGGATAATGAGCAATTTTTTCTTCATAAGCATAAAATCAAAAACCAGTACAAAAGTACTGGTTAACATTATACTGTTATTTTTTTAATTGGATGAAGAAACTGACTCGATCGATTCATCATTCAAATTACTATCCAAATTTTCTACTTTCATTTTTGTGGGAGAGAACAGTAAATTATTTTTAGTGAACTTATCATAATTGTGAAAAACCACGTTGAGCGCAATAAAGTTCATTACATAGGACCTTGTTTCGGCAGGCAGGTATTTTTTAATGTCCCAGAAATCCGGATCGGTCTTGCCTGTTTTTTTCATAGCCTCCCACACATTGCCAACGCCACAATTGTAGCTTGCCACCATCAACAGCAGGTCATTATCTAAATTACGGCTTCTGTCCTTTAAATAGCGGGCTGCAGCATAAGTTGATTTATTAAAATTCTTTCGGTCGTCTTTAGCAGGTGCAGCTTTTTTTGCAGTTTTTGCAATCGGCTTTTTATCGCCTTTCTTCTTTATGGCCACTGTCTGCTTGGGTACATATTTCAATCCATATTCTTTAGCCACTTCATCCATAATTTGCCAGTAACCTACTGCTCCGGCTTTTGAAACAGCATTTGCATTAAAAGCACTCTCCAGCGCCAGCAACACTTTCAACTCAGATGGCAAATTGTGTTTTTTTAAAACCGTTGTAACTTTTGGAAAATATTTTTTACTACAGTTATAAGTGCGGATGAGATAGGCCCTCCTGCTCACCGAAAATTTTTCGATGTAATCCATAGCTTCTTCCTCAACCCCAGATAAAACATCAGGGATGACAACATTGGCATTTAGGGTAATAAACGCCGTTTTATCCTTTTTAATAACCGCAGTTAAGGTCCTTTTTTTGGTGGTATCCTCAGCCGGGTTGGCTAATGTGAAATTGCAAAGGCATAAAGAAAAAAAAAGTACCCAAACAGATTTGGATACCTTAAAATGCCAATAAATTTGTTTGATCATACTTTATTACATTTTTATTGGGGGGTACAGAATTAAAATACGGGCTGTTTCTATAACGGCATCTTAAATCCATTATTGCCCTTTCACAAAACTTTAAGAACTTTAGCTGAAATACTAGATGTCAAAAGCAGTTAAAAATTATGAGTATCAGTGGTTATCTTTTTATTTAATATTCAGGAATCTGAAAATCATAGCATAATTAATTATTATTGAAATCTTCCGTTAAATGCATTATCAAAACTTTGGCAGAACGATAAAAGCAATTATAGCTAATTTGTAACTCGCCTTAAAAAAACTGCGCCCTTGGCAAAAAGAAAAAAATTCATTTTCAGATCGGTTTTTATACCCCTGGTATTGCTTGCAGTAATTACTTCAGCCGTTTATTATATCAACGATTATCTTAACCGTCCTAAATTTATTCGTTACGCTGCTTTTGGTATTGATCTGCCGGTTAATTACGCCATACATGGTATTGATGTAAGCCGTTACCAGCATAATATTGACTGGGATGCTGTAAGAGCCATGCAGGATCAGGAAGTTAAGATCGGGTTTGCTTTTATAAAAGCTACTGAAGGGTTGGGTAGGGTTGATAATGGGTTTCGAAAAAATTGGTTCAATGCCAAAAAAGCAATGGTCCCCAGGGGGGCATATCATTTTTTTATCAGCAGCAAAAGCGGTAAAGCACAGGCAGAAAATTTTATTGAAACAGTAAACCTGGTAAAAGGCGATCTGCCGCCGGTATTAGATATCGAATCAACAAACGGCGCATCAGTAGTTGATATTCAGCAAAGAGCAAAGGACTGGCTATTGATGATTGAAAAACATTATAAAGTAAAGCCAATCATCTATACCAACATCAATTTTTATAATAATTTCCTGGATGGGAAATTTGATGACTATCCATTATGGGTTGCACATTATTATGTAAAAGATAAACCCCGTATAGACCGCAGCTGGATCATCTGGCAACACAATGAAAAAGGCCGGGTAAATGGTATTGATGCTTTTGTAGACTTTAATGTATTTAATGGAGACAGTGCAACATTCAGGAAAATACTGTTGAAATGATACAACATACCAGTAACTTTATTATTACCAGTTAACCGCTTTATAAATTGTAGTAATGAGTATGGAAGATGAAACACGGGCGTTTTTAGTGCGGATCATGCAAACAGTATCCATAGTCTTGGTATGGATGATGGTAAATGTTTTTATTGGTATTTATAAAGGCTATGCTTTTTTTACGGATAAACCCGGGTGGACTAATTATTTGTATTATGTTTTCCTGCTGATAAGTTTAATAGCACTGCTCATACACCTGAAACGTAAATGGAAACTATGATCAACTGCTATGGTCTGCCACAACAACCCATTTGTTTTTTACTTTCTTAAACAACAATGTAAAGTGACCACCAACATCACCAATACTTCGGGTTAAATGCCATTTGCCTACCACAAAAAAATACAGCACCGATAATCTTTTCACTTCAAGTATGTCAAACTTTAATTTACCCATGGCAGCAGTATCAGGGTAACCTTTTTTGTAATTATTCAAAGTATTCTGCCAGCCATAAGTAACGCCGCTTTTGCCAATAAACATCAGTGAGTCACTTTGCCAGTAGGTGCCCATAAATTTTTCAATGTTTCCGGTATTCCAATCCTGCCGCTGTTGCTCCAACAACGAACGGATCATCAACTCATCCCCGCCTGCCGAACGGCCAGGTTTGCTTTGTGCGAATGCAGCAGTAAAAAAAAGAAATGTGATAAGCAAAGAAGCTAGAATTTTTCTCATTTAATTTTAGTTTGAACTATAAATATAATGTTCCAAGACCAATTAACTAATTAACGGATCGACGGATTAACCGTTAATGCTTATGATGCGGAGATGCACATTTACTACGGTGACAAAGCCTGTAATTATAGAAATGGGCGCTTATAATAAATGCCACTGCAACAAGCAGGAGCATAATATCATGTTGCACAAAAAACTGCTTTAAAATAAGGAAGACAAAGCCGAAGCTGAAAATTAATGCCGGGGCAAGAGAGTGGTGATGTTTTATATAACCATGATAAAGAGAATAAGAACCAACTACAAAAGCAAGGGCTATCATGCCCCATTCAAAAACCAGGTTGTGAACGATATTGATACCAAATACTGGTAAGCTTGAAACAATAACCGGCAATAAAGCACAATGTATAGCACAGGCTATAGATGTTGCAATTCCAAAGGCATCCCAGTTTATTTTAATATTCATTTTGCTTAAGCACGAAGGTAAGATATTTGCACTAATGTTGCAAATAATGAGCCGCAAATCCGAATCCTAATTCAAAGGGTTGTAAATTGCAGAAAAATAAATCGGTCATGAGTAAGCGGATCTGGATATATATTGGATTTTTCGTTGTGTTACTGGGTGTTTTTTACCTGTTGCTGTTTAAAGACTACGATTTTTCTAAATCGCACCTGGCGGTGCGGAATGATAACGTGGAAGATTTTTCATTTGTTAACCAGGATGGAAAAAAAATTACAGATAGGGAAGTGGAAGGCAAAGTATATGTAGCTGAATATTTTTTTACTACCTGTAAAGGCATCTGTCCTGTAATGAATGCCAATATGCGAAGGGTTTTTGAAGTATTTAAAGATGAGCCTGATTTTATGATCCTTTCTCATACCTGTATGCCCGAAACGGATTCCATTCCTTTGTTAAAAGCTTACGAGGCAAAAATGGTCAATGGAAAATTGCTGAGAAATGCTGATGGCTCTTATAAAATTGAAGATGACTCAACCACAAACAATAAACTACAAACTGCAAACCTGAATTGGAATTTTGTTACCGGCGATAAAGCTGCATTGTACAGGATGGCGAGGCAGAGTTATGGAATTGATAATGGTAAACCCGATACCAACCAGTTAATGAAAGACCAGTTCATACATACCCAATTCTTTGCTTTGGTAGATAAACAGCGGAGGGTAAGAGGAATGGTATATGATGGATTAAGTAATGAAGAAGTTGATAAATTGATCACGGATATAAAAGGACTGCTGAAAGAAAAAATAACTACCAAGCGTTTTATGAATGGCTTCAGCAGTGATCCAAACTAGTGAATCGTGAGGCGTGAGTGGTGAATCGGGAGGAAATACAGGTATCTGCATTTATAGAGTCACTTATTCACCACTCACGCCTCACCACTCACGAATAATAATTTTAAATTCTATGGAAACATTATTAGACATACTAAAAAGAAACCAGCTCAGCATTACAGAAGGGCGCAAAAAAATACTCGAATTATTTTTGAGCAGTCCTGGTGCGTTGGCACATGCTGATATTGAAAAAAGTACTGATGCCAGTTTTGACAGGGTAACAGTTTACAGAACCCTGCAAACCTTTGTAGAGAAAGGGATCATTCATAATATCCCTACATCCGACAATTCTATTTTATACGCTTTGTGTAAGGACAATTGTGAAGCAGGCCATCACCACGATAACCATGTTCACTTCATCTGCGATGTTTGTGATAAAACCATTTGCCTGGATAATATTTCTATTCCGGAAGTAAAACTACCCAAAGGATTTAAGCAAAGGCAAACAGATTTGGTGATAAGCGGCACCTGCGATGAATGTAAATGATCAATTATTTCATTTCACTTTTTACAAACTCCATCAGCACTTTTATTTTGCCAGGACTAAAATCAAATTTTAATCCTGCTGCTTCAAATAATTGGGGTAAGGTTTTAGTACCGCCCAATGCAAGGGCATTGCAATAATTGTCCATAGCTCGTTCTTTATTTTCTTTATACTGCATCCACATGCCAATAGCGCCGAGCTGTGCAATGCCATACTCAATATAATAGAAGGGTACTTCAAATAAATGTAATTGCCTTTGCCAGGCATTGCTGCGGTAATTTTCCAAACCGCTGTAATCAATTACATCATCCTGAAACTCTTTCAATATTGCATTCCATTGTGCAGTACGCTCCTCATGTGTATGTACAGGATGTTCATATAGCCAGTGCTGAAATTTATCTATAACAGCTATCCATGGAAAAATGGTGATCACTCTTTCCAGTTGATGTTCTTTAGCTCTTTGCAAATCTTTTTTGTCTGTAAAGAATGTCTCCCATTCATCCATGCTCATCAGTTCCATAGCCATACTGGCCACTTCAGCAATTTCCATGGGGTATTCTTTAAAGCCACTAAGTTCCAGCGGGTGTGCAAGAAACGAATGCACGGCATGGCCGCCTTCATGCAGCATAGTTGTTACATCATGCATTTGTCCGGCAGCATTCATAAAAATAAAAGGTGCGCCGCTTTCTGCAAGCGGACAGTTATAACCACCAGGCGCCTTACCCTTTCGGCTCTCCAGATCCAGGTGATTAAGCTCCTGCATTTTTTTAAGACATTCACCAAAGAAAGGGCGAAGCTTATTAAAACAGGCAATCGATTTTTCAATTAACTCTTCGCTGGTCTTAAACGGCCGCAATGGTTTTATGCCTTCCGGTTCTGCATCAATATCCCATGGGCGTAAAGTATCAAGCCCCAATTTTTCTTTTTTCTTTTGATAGATAATATTTACCAGCGGCAGCACATGTTGCTTTACAGCTTCATGAAATTTAAAACAGTCTTCTTTGGTATAATCAAAGCGACCCAGTTCTTTAAAACGATAATCACGGTAATTGCTAAATCCTGCATTGATGGCTTCCTGGTTTCTTTTTTCAATCAGTGTATCAAACAAGGTATTTAATGATTCTTTATCAACCAGCCTTCTGTCATTTATTTTCCTGTACACTTCTTCCCTTAATTTCCTGTCGGGATTTTCTAAGAATTTAGTAGCCTGCTGTAAAGTGTATTCCTTATCATTTACGGCAACAGTCATCTTACCTGATATTACACCATACTGCTGCTGCATTACAGATAACTCAGCCTGTAAGGGAATATTTTCTTCCCTGAATAGCTCAATACTTTTTCGCATGCTGCGCAGGTAGGTAAAGTATTTTTCTTCATCCAGTTCTTTTGCAAGCGGGTGATTCACCAGTTTTTTATTGAGCGCATCTGCATAGGGTTGTATCTTAGGCTGTATCTCCATGCAGAAAAATGTGAATGCTTCTTCCAGGGGTTTATTCTCTGTATCGCAGGTCATTTTTATCTGGCGCCAGCAGGCATCTTCGCTTACCAAAGCTTCCAGTTCGCTCTGGTCTTTCAGCCATTGTTCAAGGTCTTCTTTTTTATCAATATTCCTTTCCAGTAGATCTTTAAAAAAGGGCTCAAGACTTTGCCAGTTGATTACTGTAAAATCTGCAGGAACAAAATTGCGTGGGAGTTTTTGTATGTTGGCGGTATACATAGTCGTGAGATGTGAGTCGTGAATGTTGAAATTCAAAAATCCTGCCGCTGTTGCAAACCTGGCAGGATTTTAAATAATTTAGCTGTTGCCTTGCTACCCCTTTAGGGGGCTGGGGGGTTATGCCATCTTCCTCGGTGTATTTATCTTCCTGGCCGGCGCATTATTTACAGCACTTGTTTTTGCAGAAGACGGTTTTGCTTTTACTGGTTCAGGGGAATCATCTTCCCGTAATTCGGATAATTTTATCTCAACATCATTGGACTGCAAAACGCCAAACCACTTTACCATCTTTTTCATATCACTGGCATATACCCTGCTGAAATCCATATCAGGGTAAACTTTTTCAAAATATTTTTTTACTTCAGCCACATCGCTGTCAGCAGGCATTTGTTCTCTACTCGCTGCCATAGCTGTAAAAACATCAACCAGGTTCACATTATCCTTTGTGGTAAACACCTCAATACTCTCCAGGTGAGAAAAATTATGAACCCTTGTGCTTACAAATTTTGTGCTCTTATCTTCCAGTGATTTTACAACACCGCCATCCGCTTTTGAAGATAATAATTCAAATAAACCTGGCAGGCCTGTTACTGATACCAATTTGCTATATTCCATAATGCGTAATTTAATTTTTAGGGCTGCAAGTTAATTCTAAAAAAGCAATTTATCTATTTACAGAACTTTTGCAACCTATAATGCGGCTATTGCCCCTCATACTTAATATCTACCATCATTCCCTGATATGACTGTTTTTGTTTAAAAATGCTGCTTTAGGCAACTGTTTTTTCATTGCCTGTCGTCTAAACCAACATACAAAAGAAATTTATGACATGTAGAAAGGTATTAGCAGTATTGGTTTTTAGTTTGGCAAGTATGGCAGTAAAGAGTCAGGATATTAAACTTAAAGGTAAACTAATCGATA
>JAYUYX010000184.1:0-4188 GCA_043752205.1 Chitinophagaceae bacterium | reverse complement strand
CCGGCAGACAACTTCATAAGGATAAATTCGCTTATGGTTTTGCTGGATTGGAATTCGCCTTGGGAAACAAATCGAAACCACAACTTATGTTTGACAATCCTGCTTCCAGGATGAACAATAATTTGCAAAATCAAATTGATATCCTTAGGTCTCAGCTTAATTTAGCTGATACTGACGGTGATGGTGTTGCCGACATATTTGATAAAGAGCCAAACACTCCGGCAGGTTGCCCTGTTGATACGCATGGTGTAACAAGAGATACTGATGGTGATGGTGTACCTGATTGTAAAGATCAGCAGTTAATTACTCCAACTGAATGTCAGCCTGTAGATGCAAATGGTGTAGGTAAATGTCCTCCTCCTGCATGTTGCTCAGAAAGACCTCCGGTTATTGAAAAACCTGAAACATGTTCAGTAACTGATTTACCCAGCCTTTCTTTCAGAGGTAATTCAAGTACCTTAAACGCAGATGCAAAATCAATTCTTGCTTCTGTTGCTGGAAGGTTGAAAGACAATCCTCTTTGTGGAATTACCATTACAGGATATCCTGCAGCAACAAAAGCTTCACAAGCGGTTTGTAACAGCAGAACAGAGGCGATAAGAATGTACCTGATGAACAATGAAGGTATAAGTGCAGACAGGTTAAGCGTTAACTGTGAAGTTGGTGGAGGTGATGCAACAACAATTGATTTGAAAGTAAAATAAAAGAACTGATTTCTTTCTTACTAAGCCCTTCCTTTTGGAGGGGCTTTTTTATTTTTTCTTACCCATTATGATTCTAAAGATTGTGGTACTGTAAGAATAATATTTCACGCATGAATTACGCATGTAGAAAGTATTACTCTTAGTGCAATGTTCAGGGAGGTGATTTCATACCCCGATTGGAGTATATTTTTTCAAGTCAGATTCTCAATATCTAATTTACAGCACTAATAAGTTCAACTTTTAATCTTTTACCTTTACCTATTATACGTGGGGGGTAAATTTTCCCAAAACTATTTTATGGCTTCATGGCTTTTGGTTACCTGCAACGAATAGAATTACAACACATGCATCCGGCGACGATCGGTTTAAAAATTAGGTACAAAACAATACGGGCAATAGCCATTGATTAATGGCAAAATGGGATCATTTAGCATTGGCATGGATCCACGTTGCGCAGTTATTTATAAGATCCTCCAATTCCGGGCTGGTTTTATCAAAAGGATGCCCGGTATTGTAAGTATGGGTGGCACCTGCAATAATTTTAAGCTGTGATTTGTCATTTTTATTCATCCATTCAAAAAGAGATTCGGCGTGTTCAACACCCACGGCCTCATCATTGTTACCATGAATTATAAGGATGGGTAAAGTAAACGATTGTATGGCATCCTGAACATTCCAATTTTTATCGCACTTTAATATTTCCTGTAAAAATTCAAATCCCTGCGGCAGGTTTTGTTTTGTTCTGTTGTTAAGCTTATAATAAATACCTGCAGACGCCCATTCCGTGAGTACATCTGCCGGCCAGAAGTTTAAGGTACTTACCGTACTTGCCAGGATGATTCCCTGCAGATCTATATTTTGTTCAATTGCTTTTTTAGCTCCAAAAAGGGCGGGGATACCTCCAAGGCTATGCGCCAGTAAAAAAACTTTTGAATGATGATGGAATCTTTTCAGTGAATTTCGAAGAACACACAACAGGTCTTCTGTTTCCAGCCTCATGCAATTCCGCTCATATTTTTCGAGGTCTTCAAAAATATCTGCATCTCCTTTTACTCCTCCATGACTGTAATTAAAGCTGTAGGAAGAAATGTTGTTTACCAACAACCGTTGCTGTAGGTACGGAAACATTCCATAATTATAAAAACCATTATGGCCGTTTACGATTATAACAAGGGGTGTCAGGCTTCCAGCATTAATATAAATTCCATCCACCTCACCATTATCATGTTCAAAAATCACCAGATCTTTCTCCATCAGTACTTTTTAAGGTTCATCTCAAAAAGTTTTAAAATTCGTTTATACTCATCTGTCCAGCTTGATGGCTCTAAAAATGCATGATCTTCCACAGGGTAAACAGCCAGTTCCCAATTCTCTTTTTTCAGTTCTATCAATCGTTGCGCCAATCGTACAATATCCTGGAAATGTACATTTACATCCACCATGCCATGACACATTAATAATGCACCCTTTAAACCTTCTGCATAGTAAATAGGGGAACTTTTTTTATATGAAAGCGTATCAGCGAAAGGCTCATTCAAAATATTTGCTGTATAGCCATGATTATAATGAGCCCAGTCAGTAACCGAGCGCAAGGCTGCTCCGGCAGCAAATACATCTGGCTCAGTGAACATAGCCATAAGTGTAATAAATCCTCCATAAGAACCACCATAAATGCCAATATTTTTTGGATTGATACCGTATTTTTCTGCGAGCATTTTAGCGCCATCTACCTGGTCAGTAAGGTCTTTTCCACCCATGTGCCGGTAAATACCTGTACGCCAGTTGCGGCCATAGCCTGAACTTCCCCTGTAGTCAATATCCAGCACAGTATAACCTTTATCTGCCAGTAAATTATGGAACATGTATTCCCGGTAATAAGTACTCCACCATTTGTGTACGTTTTGTAAATAACCTGCACCATGTACAAAGATCACTGCCGGTTTTCCGGGGTGTGGATTTGCAGGCCTGTATAATCTTGCATAAACCATTGCTCCATCTCTTGCTGTGAAGGTTACAATCTCCGGGTCACGCCACGGGTATGATCTGAAGTTTTCTGATTGTGCTTTATCTGTTACTTGTTTTGGCTTTTCGCCGGCTTTATTTTCCTGCAGGTACATTTCCCATGGCTTGTTGCTGTAAGAAAATATGTCTGCAAAATATTTCTCATCTGGCGATAACGTTACCTGGTGAGCGCCTGGCATTGTTGTAAGTTTTTCCATCAAACCTCCTTTTACCGGCATGCGATAAAAATGTTGCTCACCGGGATGCACCTGGTTGGTAGTTATGTAGAAGTGTTTTTTATTGTTTGATAAGCGTGACTGCTGCACTTCAAAATTCCCGGTAGTGATCTGTGTTTTTTGTTTGGATCCAACATCAAATTTATACAGATGCGCATATCCTGAACCTTCACTTTGAAACCAGTAAGTATTATCATCTATCCACCCTGAATTATTTATAGGGCCGCCAACCCATGCTTCGTCCCGCTGCCTGTCTACCAAAGTAAGTTTTGCAGTTGACCCGTCCAGCAACATTAACCAGCGGTCTTTATTATCAACCGAACGGATTTCAACAACGGCATAAGTAGATCTCTTGTTCCATGAAGGTCCAAAAATAGCGACAGCCCGTACCGGCGGAGTTTTAGCTTTGGTAGTATCCTTTGAATCCGGCATTTTTTTATTAAAATCTGTTTCATCCCTGATGCCGGGCAACTGATCAGTTTTTACCAAAAGCACCGTATCTTTTTCCCTGTCAAAAACAAAAAAATCTCTCGTGCCTCCCGGCGCCCCCACTTTTGTACGGCCTGGTATATCCTGTGTAAAACCGCTTTCGGTAACATAGTTAGGAACAATTGTGGTTTTAGAATTAGGGGCAGGCTTGGTTAATACATAAGTAACAAACCTGCCATCTGGACTGATATTGATATTGGATATATTTTTATCATCATAATAGATCAGTCTCAGTTCTTTTTCCTTGGAAGCTTTTTCTGCAGCCTCTGCACTGTCTTTCCTGGTTTTCCTGGTTCGCAAAACTTCAAAATTTTTAAGCTGATCTTCTTTTAACCATTTTTCCTGGTCGGTTAAATTTTCTTTTGGAGGAGCGCTGCGTCGTTGAAGATTCGTGAGCTGAATGGTAATGCCCGAATTAACATCCCAGGCAAATAAATTTTGGTTTCGGTTAAAAACCAGCAAGCTGTTTTTCATTATAAATGAGGGATTGAATTCAGGATCTGTAGTATACGTGATCCTTCTCTCCTTGTTGGTTTTAGCATCCCCAAAATAAATATCCCCTTCTCTTGAATATGCATATGAAGAGCTGTCACTATTGAATGCAACAGAATTGGCAGAAACATTCTTCTGCAGCATTTCTAAGGATGCCCTTTTGGGAGTAAGATTGGTTGGCGTAATAAAATATACCGAGTCGGATGTTTTTTTATCAGGATTCCAGTTAAAAAATAAATATTTTCCATCCCGGCTCCAGTAAGGTG
>JAYUYX010000183.1:0-4201 GCA_043752205.1 Chitinophagaceae bacterium | reverse complement strand
TCATATATATTGTACCTTGTAAATGGCTTGGGTAAAAAATAATCTACACCTTTAGCTATTGCTATATTTCGGTCTGCGGGGGAATCATAAGCCGTTATCATCACCAATACACTTTCAGGAAATTGCTGCTTTATGTATGGCACAAGGTCAATCCCTTTTCCATCAGGAAGGTGATTATCTAAAAAGATGATTTCAGGTTGATGTTTTTCTAACGCTAGCTTTGCTTCACTTATACTGTTTACTGAATCGGACTGAAGATTTTTGCCGACAAGCAGACCGCTTAAAAGGTTGCAGATATCCATTTCATCGTCTATTATTAATGCTTTCATAGTTTACTTTTAAAAGAGTTCGGACAACTCAAAAGGCTGATAATTATAATGAACAATTTTATTGCCAACTATATTGATGAGTTGGAGGTAAAGAAAATATTATGAATGCAAAATTTGCATGTGGACAAAATTCCACAAAATGCGGTAATTGAGCATCTTCATATATAAATAGATTAAATTGGGTAAGTATATAAGGCACTGGTAAATAATTTTCTTAAATAATAAAAAAAACTATACGGATTAGCGGCTAATAAAAACTGAAATTTCGGCTTTTAAGTTCTACATTTGAGCAGTTTAGACGTAAAATATTATAAAAAAAGAAAAGATCATTATATTTATACAAAAATACATTAGATGAAGAAAAGAGTTTTGGTAATTGATGATGATGCTGATATGTGTACACTATTGGCAAAATTTCTTACCAGGAATGGGTACGAGGTAGATACTGCACATTCGGGTAATAAGGGAATGGAAAAATTTAAGGCAAGTGCCTTTGATATAGTGCTTTGTGATTACAGGTTAGGTGATAAAAAAGATGGAAAAGATATACTATTAGAGATAAAAGAATATAATCCGGCTACAATTGTAGTTATTATTACGGGTTATAGTGATATAAAGATGGCAGTAGATGTTATTAAAGCGGGTGCCTTCGATTATATCACCAAACCACTTTTACCAGATGAAGTTTTGAATATATTGACCAAAGCAATTAACCAGGGGCCAGATGGTTCGCAGGTTAGTGCTCCAAGGGTAAAGGAATTAAAAACTGGCAAAGCTTCTTCAAACCCGAATTCCGGATTTTTAGAAGGCCAGGCCGCTGCAGCTAAAGATCTTTACAAGCAGATAGACCTGGTAGCCCCTACAAATTTCAGTATTATTTTATACGGCGAAAGCGGAACGGGTAAAGAGGTAATTGCCAAAACGATACATGAAAAAAGTGCAAGGAGAGATAAAGCTTTTGTTGCAATGGACTGTGGCACATTATCTAAAGAACTTGCAGGAAGTGAATTGTTTGGCCACATGAAAGGATCTTTTACCGGCGCTTTAGCCGAAAAAGAAGGTCATTTTGAATTAGCCAATGGTGGTACATTATTTTTAGATGAGGTGGCTAATTTATCTGCAGAGATACAGGCATCTTTATTAAGAGTAATACAGGAAAGAAAGTTTAAACGCATCGGTGGTAACAAGGAAATAGAAATTGATATCAGGATCATTGTAGCGTCTAATGAAAATTTACAGGATGCTTATCGTAAAGGTAATTTCAGAGAAGACCTTTACCATCGTTTTAATGAATTCTCCATCAATCTTCCACCTTTAAGAAACCGCAGGGAAGATATCCCATTGTTTGCTGATTATTTTTTATCAGAGACCATGCAGGAATTGAATAAACAACTTGATGGTTTTGATAAAGAAGTACTGGAAATGTTCATACACTACAGCTGGCCTGGCAATTTACGTGAGTTTAAAAATGTGATAAGAAGATGTGCGCTACTAACTGATAAGGGATATATAAACGCCTCTTCGCTACCACACGAGATCAGCAATGCAGATTCAAACAGCAGGCAGAACCTCAATATTACAGACCTCGGAAAAAGGTCACTTGACCTTAAAGATTCAGCTTCAAAGGCAGAGTATGAAACGATCATGCATGTTTTAAAAGAAGTGAACTTTAATAAAACAAAAGCTGCTGAAGTATTAAAAATAGACAGGAAAACGCTCTACAATAAAATTAAGGGTTATGAAGACTCTCAATTGTAAAGGATAGGTTATTGTTTTTTTACTTCCTCATCTGATACCGGATTTGAGAATGCATTGCCAATGTTTTTGATCAAGCTGGATATTGGCCCTTCCATTTTATTTACATTATCATCCAGGGTGTTATCATGTAATAATGTGCCCATATTTAATTCAGGGGGCAGATATAGTAAAATATTGTTACGTTGATTGCTAAAAAAATCTTTTAGCTCTTTAATTTCTGTACCTGCTGCCAGGTTCTCTTTTACTACTTTTACTGTTTCATTAGCTACCTCATTTATCTGTGTGTCTGCCTCCCTGCCCCATTCTTTAGCATACGCTGCTATGGCCCGTATGGCTTCGCCGGTATTATCATCAAATATCTTCGCTGCCCAATTAGTTGATCCATCGCTCTTTAAAAATTCTATAGCGCCTTCATCTGTCTGTACAAGGCTATAGAGGCCTGTAAGTACTGCTGGTATAGTGGCTTGGCTAAACTTAACATCTGCAGGTATTTCTCCTGTATCTTTTTTTTGTGTATTTGGATCTATTTTTTGTAAAGGTGGATAGCCCAGATTTTTTTGTACTTCTTCTATAAGGTTGACTGACATAACAATTAGAGTTTAATTAATAATACTTACAATACTTATAAAATCGTGCCAATAAACTACAATACAACTTAATATAATGATACTTTATTTTGATATTATTTATACCAATACATTTTAAATTCTCCTTTTATAATTATATGTGGCATGATTTTATAATACAGCTTAAAGAGTTATAAATTTTAACCCCAGTTTTTAAATCATAAAATCGTTTTGTATGAAACAGTTTATTACAGCCTTTCTTCTTTTTCTGATGACTGCGCTTTCCAGTTGCGAAGTTGTGGGCAGTATTTTTAAAGCAGGCATGTGGACTGCTGTATTAATTATTGGAGCAGTTGTTTTATTGATCGTTTACCTGGTTAGCAGGAGCAGAAAAAAATGATGACCCGATAATTAGTTCAGTGCAGGCTTGCTGAACCTTGAAATGGCATAGTTTTTGAAAACTTTTATACTATAACCAGCTATTCTGTTTGCCCATATATTGTAGCAGGTGAATTACCATCATCATTTCTTAGTTACTCAAAATAAACGTATGAAACAGAAAATCCTTTTAATAGACGATGATGTTGAACTGTGCATGCTCTTGAGCCGTTTTCTAACCAGGAATGGATACGAGGTAAAAGAAGCCAATTCGGGGCATTCTGGGATCGAAAAATTTAAAAGCGACAAATACGATATAATTATCTGCGACTACCAGCTTGGAGATAAAAAAGGCACTGAGGTGCTGAAAGAAATATGTAGCATAGATCCTGAAGCCATTGTTCTCATAATTACGGGTTACTCTGATGTAAAAACAGCTGTAGAGGTTATTAAATGCGGGGCGTATGATTATATCACCAAACCCTTGATACCCGATGAAATATTGAATGTTCTTAAATCAATAAACAAAAGCCTTGCTTCTCCTGACAGTGCAGGCGGAAAAATAAGAGTGCTGCACAAAAAACAGGATTCATCAGTAATGATTGAAGGACTTGCCCAAAAATCAAGGGATTTATATCACCAGGTAAGTATAGTGGCCAACACAGATTACAGTATAATTCTTTATGGCGAAAGCGGTACTGGTAAAGAAGTAATTGCCAGGACCATACATAATATGAGCCACAGGAGCAGCATGCCTTTTGTGGCATTGGATTGTGGTACTTTATCAAAAGAATTATCAGGCAGTGAATTATTTGGTCATGTAAAAGGTGCATTCACCGGGGCTTTATCTGATAAAGAAGGGCATTTTGAATTGGCTAACGGCGGTACCTTATTCCTGGATGAGGTTGGAAACCTTTCATATGATGTACAGGTATCGTTGCTTAGGGTGATACAGGAGAGAAAATTTAAAAGAGTTGGTGGCAATAAAGAAATGCCGCTTGACATCAGGATCATTGTTGCATCAAATGAGAATTTACAGGATGCATATAAAAAAGGGAAGTTCAGGGAAGACTTGTATCATAGGTTCAATGAGTTTTCTATATTATTACCAACTTTAAAAGAGCGCCTGGAAGATATACCTGTATTTGCTGAATTTTTTCTTCAAAAAAC
>JAYUYX010000182.1:0-4216 GCA_043752205.1 Chitinophagaceae bacterium | reverse complement strand
GGTATTTTTTATCGGTAAGGGTTTTTAAAAAAGCAATAAGGTCTTTTTTATCCCTTGTTGTTAAGCCCAGCGGCTCTTTTAATGCATCATCTATATTTATGGCATTGGTAATAAATTTCCCCGGATCATCATAATAATCTATTACCTCTTCCAATGTTTTAAACATGCCATTATGCATGTAAGGGGCTGTAACAGCAATATTACGCAGGCCGGGGGTTTTAAATTTACCAAGATCAGTTTCTTTCTTGGTAACATTATATAAGCCGGCATCATTTAAAGTGCTGCCATTGTATAAGCCGATATTTTTAAACTCATCTGTGGTAAAATCCTCCATGCGGTGGCAATCAAAGCATTTTGCTTTATCTCCTACAAAAAGTTCTCTTCCTCTTTCTTCTGATGCCGAAAGCTTTTTTAAATTATTACTCCAATCATCAAATTTGCTATCCACGGTTTCTAATGTTTGCTCAAATGCAGAAAAAGCAGCAGCAAGATTTTTTGAATCGGGCTGCTGGTTAAAGATCTTTTTAAAAAGCATTTTGTATTCTGCGGATGCATTTAATCTTTTCACTGCTTCATCAATGGGTAATCCCATTTCATCCGGGTTTTGTATAGGCATTAAGCATTGTTCTTCCAGCGAGGCAGCCCTTCCGTCCCAAAAATAATAAGGACGGTTCTTCATATTGAGTACAGAGGGAGTATTTCGTTTGGTAAGCTTGCCTCCAATACCAATGCTGAAAGCAAGGGTATCCGAAAAAGCATATTTGGGAATATGACAACTTGCACAGCTTACTGAGGAATCTTTGGAAAGTATCTTTTCTGAAAATAACTTCTTACCAAGATCTGCTTTGGTTTTTATTTCAGCATTTTCTTTTTCAAAAAAAGAGCTGATCATAATCACCATAACAAGGGCACCTAAAAAAATGAATACCTTATTCTTCATTGCAACAAATTTACATCCCTATCTGTTAAAATTCTTATTATACATTCAAATTACTGTTTGTACCTTTCAAAAAATAGTTACCCATGGCAAATAAAGAAGCATTTATAGAAGCGATAAACAAAGGCTATACATTTAAGGGTGAGTCGGTAAAGTTGGGTGCTGCTATGCTTGATGGAGAAGTAATTCCGGAAGCAGGCATTTACCTGCCGCTAAAAACGCTTAACAGGCATGGGTTAATTGCCGGCGCCACCGGAACAGGGAAAACCAAAACCCTCCAGGTTATCAGCGAGTTTTTAAGTGATAACAGCGTGCCTGTTATGGTAATGGATATTAAAGGAGATTTAAGCGGAATTGCTGCCATGGGTGCAGAAAATGATAAGATCAAAGATCGGTACCAGAAATTGAATATGGAGTATAAGCCGGCTTTGTTTCCTGCTGAGCTAATGACTTTAACAGGACAAAAAGGTGTTCATCTAAGAGCAACTGTGAGTGAGTTTGGCCCCGTATTGCTGAGTAAAATTTTAGAATTGAATGATACCCAGGGGGGGGTAGTTGCTTTAATATTTAAATATTGCGATGATAATAAACTGCCATTACTCGACCTGAAAGATTTTATAAAGGTTTTGCAATTCATCGGTGATGAAGGCAAGGCAGAAATTGAAAAGATTTATGGTAAAATTTCAACCTCATCTACAGGAACTATTTTACGTAAGGTGATTGAACTGCAGCAACAGGGTGCTGATATTTTCTTTGGAGAAAAAAGTTTTGAAGTAGATGACCTGATGCGGATTGCTGATGATGGCCGTGGAATCATCAATGTATTGCGGGTTACTGACCTGCAGGATAAACCAAAACTGTTTTCAACTTTTATGTTACAGCTGCTGGCTGAGCTATATGCCAGTTGCCCTGAAGAGGGGGACCTGGACAAACCAAAGCTCGTGATGTTCATTGATGAGGCTCATCTTATTTTCAACGAAGCCAGCCCGGCATTGCTGCAACAGATTGAAACGATTGTAAAACTTATCCGTTCTAAAGGCATTGGTATTTTCTTTTGTACACAAAATCCAATGGATGTGCCTGCAAGTGTTTTATCGCAATTAGGTTTAAAAGTGCAGCATGCATTGCGTGCCTTTACGGCAGCCGACAGGAAAGTGATCAAACAGACTGCAGAGAATTACCCTGAAACGGGATTTTACAAAACTGAAGACCTGATCACTCAAATGGGAATAGGAGAGGCATTAATAACCATGCTTAACGAAAAAGGTATTCCAACGCCATTGGCACATACTATGCTTTGTGCGCCACGCAGCCGCATGGATGTGTTAACTGAAGAGGAGATAGATGCCATTAATGCCAAAAGCAGAATGGTTGCCAAATACAATAAAGCCATTGATATCGAAAGCGCTTATGAGATATTAACCGCCAAATTGGAAGAGGCTGCAGAAAGATCCGCCACTGAAACAACAACCTCATCAAAGAAAACGGAGAAAGAACCAACATCTACACTGGAAAAAGTAGTGAATAATACCATTGTTAAGAGCATGGTACGAACCGCAGGCAATACTATTGTTCGTTCTTTATTAGGTGCTTTAGGATTAGGGGGCCGCAGCAGGAGCAAGAAAAGTAGCGGCTGGTTTTAATGGCTTTTAATGGTACAAATGTCAAGCCTTCAACTACTTAGATTTGACTGTTTAAGCCCAACTGACTGGCATAAAGTTTTCAACATTACTAAATAAATTTTCAAGTTGAAAAATAGATTATATTATTATCTATATAATGTGATTATCAGCTAGTTAAGTATATGTTTGTGCACCTTATTTTGTACTTCGTACACATAAAATCTCTACAAGTTTTTTTAAAATACTTTATTAAAATGTTGCATAATAGTAAAAACCCCTTTATCTTCGTTTCGGTTTTTCATAGGATATTGGATTTTAAAGCGGGACTAGATTTCTATCTTGGTCCCTTTTTTTATTTTTAGACCTCCTGTTTATCCCATAAAACCGAGTTTTCCATCTTTATTCGTTTTAAGCTTTCCTTCTGCCTGCAGGTAATCAATAACCCTCCAGGTCTTTTCTTTTTTGACAGCCTTCAGCGCTAACAGTACCTCATCAACCCCAACCGCTGTTTCCTTGGTGATCCTTATGATCTCATTCATAATACTGTTAAACTCTTCCGTGGATATATAGATGACCTTTTCATTAATGCAGTTATCACAAATACCGCAGGCATTTATTTTTACATCGTTGAAGTAAGCTGCAATATGCTGGCTCCGGCAGCCGGCTGATTTTGTTACATAAGCGATCATAGCATTTACCCTTTCTTCGAATTTCAGCTTGCGCTCCAGGTAATCTTTCATGTTGACCCTGTAGTTATCATTATACATCCTGTTTTGCAGCAGGGTAAGCTGGGGGGAATCTTTCTGTGCAGTATAGCTCAGTATTCCAAGATCGTTCAGTTTTTTCAGGTCTCTTTTCAGGTCCTGCACATCTGCCTGTATAAATTTAGCAAGCTTGCTTTCGTATACTGTAGCAGGAAAGTCAAAAATGCCCTCATAAGACCGCAACAGGCCTTTTATCAAAGGCTCCAAATCCGGGTATTGTTTTTCAAGATCTGTAAGTTCTTCCCGGTTAGTTGTAAAAACAACTGTTGAGGGTTTAAAAAAGATCTCATTAAAACTAATGATGTCTTCCTGCTCCAGGGCTTTAATGGCATAAGTAGCAGTGAGAATATTTAATTTAAAAGATGAGGCAAAATACGACAAGTCGAGATCATAACTTGTTCCCTCACCATAACCTGCGGGCACCTGCAGGTGGTTCATGATGGCAACATAAACAGCTTTGATGTCTTCTTCTTTTGGGAAACGGATATTTGATTGTTCCTGTAAATTTTCAAGTTCTTTATTGTTGTACAGCAAAACTGCATAAGCTCTTTTACCATCCCTGCCTGCACGCCCTGCTTCCTGGTAGTAATTCTCCAGGCAATCAGGAACATCGTAGTGAACAACAACTCTAACATCGGGTTTATCAATGCCCATACCAAAGGCATTGGTGCTTACGATCACCCGGGTTTTATTGTTGATCCAGTTTTGCTGTTTGGTAGTACGTTCATCATTATTCAATCCAGCATGATAATGATCTGCATTGATCTTATTTAACCTGAGCAAATCAGCTATCTCCCGGGTATGCTTACGGCTTTTACAATAAACAATGGCAGTGCCGGCCACATTTTTAAGTATCTCCAATAATTTATTTTGTTTGGAAGGCACGTTAAAAA
>JAYUYX010000181.1:0-23634 GCA_043752205.1 Chitinophagaceae bacterium | reverse complement strand
ATGCTTACCAAGCAACCATAACCAGCAATTTTGATTTTTCACAGGCAAATAAATACGGCATAATTTCTATAAATACTATTCCAGTCTCTTATAAAATTGATAAAGCAATTTTTAATGTAAATGAATTTAATAAAAATGAACAGCAATTAATTGCTGTTACATTTTACAATTCCGTAAATAAAAATGATGTGATAACAGAACTGCAAAGCAAGGGAGCTGTTATTGTACAAACAAAATATGTATCCACTAATGTAGTGTTTATACAAATTGCTGCTGCAACGATTAATGAAATAGCCGCACTGCCATTTGTTAGTTTTGTGAGCTTTCAGAATTTAACCGACAAGCTCTTAAATTATAAAAGCATCGGTAAACATGCAGTGAGCAGCTTGCTTTCCCCGTCTGGAAAAAATCTGAGCGGTAAGGGAATTGTAGTTGGTATCGGTGATAATTCTGAAATTGTTACTCCGCATTTGGATTTTACAGCCAGGGTTATTAACCGTGTTCCATTTCCTTTCAGCTTTCATGGCATCCATGTTTCGGGAACTGTGGCAGGTGCCGGTTTGTTAAATGCTAAGCATAATGGTATGGCACCCAGGGCAACTATTGTAAGCCAGTACCTGAGTGATATTATTACTACTGCCCCAACCTATGTATCAGATTACAATATGGTTGTTACCAACAACTCTTATACAAATGCTGAAGCTGGCTGTGTTGGAACAGGAGCTTATGATGTGGTGAGCAATTATGTTGATAAACAAATGGGTGATCATGAAAAATTATTGCATGTTTTTGCTGCCGGTAATGATGGACGCAATACCTGTGCACCGTACCCCGATTCGTTTGCTACCATCAAATCTGGTTACCAGGTTGCAAAAAATGTATTAACTGTGGGTTCTGTGGATACCCTTTACGGGCATGCATTTTTTAGCAGTCGGGGACCGGTGAACGACGGCAGGTTAAAACCGGAGATAATGGCTACAGGCTATCTCGTTTTTTCAACCGCCCATAATTATCTTTATGGTACAAGTAGTGGAACCAGTATGGCCTCGCCTATTGTGGCGGGCACTGCAGTTTTATTAAATGAACAATACCGTAAGTCAAATGCCAATGCGGTTCCGCAGGCATCCTTGATAAAAGCAGTATTGTGTAACAGCGCTGAAGACCTGGGTAACCCAGGCCCGGATTTTACCTTTGGTTTCGGAAATCTAAATGCCCGAAGGGCTGCTGAGGCAATTGAAAGCAACCGTTTTTATTTAAGTACAACAACTCCTTCAACAAATACAATTGCGGTACCGGCCGGTGCCAGGCGTTTAAAAGTAATGTTGTATTGGGCTGATACGGCTGCTGCTCCAAACGCCGCAGCTCAATTAATAAACGACTTCGATCTTACAGTTGTTACTCCCGGCAACATTACACATCAGCCACTGATTTTAAACGCAGCACCTGCTAATGTAAATAACAATGCAATTGAAGGTGTTGACAGGATAAACAATATTGAACAGGTTGTAATTAATAATCCGGCAGCAGGTAATTATGATATAAATGTAAATGCATTTGCGTTACCATATGGCCCCCAGGAGTATGTAGTAACCTATCAAATAGATATGAATGGCGTAACTGTTGAATATCCCTTCGGTGAAGAAAAAATGGTGCCGGGTGAATCAGAAGTAATACGATGGAACGCTTACGGCGACGAAGCAAATACTTTTACACTTGAATATTTTGATGGCACATCCTGGAACGTGATTGATAATAATGTTGCAGCGAGTGTACGGTATTATAACTGGGTGGTACCTTCAACGGTAAGTAATAATTACAAGGTAAGGGTGAGCAGGAATTCGTCAGCTTATACAGATGAAAGTAATTTTAATTTCACCGTAATTGGCCAGCCAATTGTTACGGCTACTGTACCCTGTGATGGATTTGTGCAATTAGATTGGCCATCAATAAGTGGGGCAACTTCTTACGATATCTGGCAATTGAAAGCCGATACCATGGCTATTATAGGTAATACAACTTCACTTTCTTATTTAGTACCCAGCCTTAACAGTTCAACTACTTACTGGTTTGGCGTTAGTGCAAAGAACGGCACTATTAATGGCAGGCGATCTATTTCAAGGGATGTTTTGCCATCAACAGGAGTTTGTACTTTATCCATCTTTGATAATAATATGAAAGCGGTTTCTATTGATGCGCCAGCTACTGGAAGACAATTTACATCTATAGCATTAACTGCAGCTGAACAGATCAGACTCACTATTAAAAACCTTGATAATGTGGTAATATCCGGGTCTTATGATTTGTATTATCAAGTGAACGGTGGTTCAGTAATAATGGAGAGCAGTTCGTTTGCTATATCAGCTCTTGGTACAACTCAATATCTTTTTACAACAACAGCTAATTTTTCAGCACTGGGCATTTATACAATTAAGTCATGGGTTAAAAGAAGTGGCGATACACAGGTATTGGATGATACAACATCTGTAACCATAAAGCATTTAGCCAATGGGTTAGTCACGCTGCCTGTTCTGGATGGTTTTGAAAATGCATTGGCAAAGGATTATATAGTTAATACCATAGGGCTGGACAGTATAGATCGTGTTGATTTTAAAACAAATACTACAAGAGGCCGTGCCCGTACATTTGTAAACACCGGCTTTGCATTAAATGGAAGCAAAGCAATAACATTGGACCAGTTCCCCGTGGGGGCATTAAATACTGATAGTTTATTAATGACCTATAACCTGGGTAATTATATAAGCGGCCAGCAGTTGCGGTTAGATTTCTATTATAAAAATCACGGACAGGAAAATAATCCAAATAATAAAGTATGGGTACGTGGCAGCGACACAAACCCGTGGATTTTAGCATACGATCTGATTGCCAACCAGGCTGCACTTGGACAATACAAACATGCTATTATTAATATTAACGATGTGCTGGATACTGTTGTGCCTGCCCAACCCATCAGCAGTAGCTTTCAAATAAAATTCGGGCAGCAGGCCAATACCTCAGCCAATCTCCCTTACCCCATCATTGACCAGGATGATGGTTACACTTTTGATGATGTGGGGATTAAAGAAGCAACGAATGATATTGGTATCTATAGGGTTGTTTCGCCATCCATTACGGGATGCGGTATTGCAGGCAGCCAGCCTGTTTCAATAGAAATAAAAAATTACAGCAGTACAACATTTACATCCGTTCCTGTCTATTATTCTGTAAATGGGGGCACACCTGTAATGGAAATCATAGCATCGCTGCCTCCCGGAATTACACCGCATAGTTTTGCATTACCCGTAAATCTTTTACCCGATACAGATTACAGCTTTAATTTCTGGGTGTATGAATCAACTGATAATTACAGGAGCAACGACAGCCTATTAAATTATAATTTTCATACTAGTCCCGTGATCAGTACTTTTCCCTACCTCGAAGGATTTGAGAGCAGTACCGGAAGCTGGTACAGCAAAGGCCAGAATAATAGCTGGCAATGGGGTACGCCAACAAAAACAATTATTAACAAAGCCGCTAACGGAACAAAGGCATGGGTAACTAATTTAACGGGTAAGTATAATTCTAATGAAATCTCTTATTTATATTCTCCCTGTTTTAATTTAAGTGGTTTAACACAGCCTGTTCTATCATTCAGTCATATTTTTCAAATTGAAGATGGAACTCCTGCAGATTATACATGGATCGAATATTCAACTAATGGAGGCGTAACCTGGACGAGGTTAGGAATTAATAACCAGACGGGAAGTACAAACTGGTATAATGATCCTACCGGTAAAAATCAATGGCGCCCATCTTTAAAAACATGGCATGTTGCCAGTATTGATATTCCAACAACAGGAACTAATGTACGCTTCCGCTTTGTTTTAACAAGTGACCTTGGATTTAACCTGGAGGGCGTTGGTATAGATGATATACATGTGTTTGAAAAGAGTGCAGTGTATTCAGGTGTGCCGATAACTGCCATAACACAAAATGTAAGTGGTAGCAGTTGGATACATTTTAATTCAGGTGCAACAAGGGTTGTATCTATTAACGCAAATGGAAACAATCTGGATAATACAACAGTAGGTGTTTATCCATACACCGGCACAGTGCGTTATCAAAACTACCAGTACTACGTTAACAGAAATATTGTTATAAGGCCAGGCATAGCACCGGTTTCGGATGTTACCGTACGGTTTTATTTTACAGACGCAGAAGCAAAAATCCTGCTAGCTGCCACAGGCTGTGGGGTATGCACTAAACCCATTGACCCTTATGAACTCGGGGTTACTAAATTTAGTGGTTCGGCAGCACAGGAGAACGGAACACTTGTAGATAATGTTGGCGGTGTATACTCATTTATTTTGCCGGGCAATACTGAGATTGTTCCTTATGATAACGGATACTATGCCGAATTTTCGGTAAGCAGCTTCAGTGAATTCTGGCTGAATCACGGCGGCCTGAATGGGACAAACTCTTTACCGGTAAACCTGCTGAGCTTTGAAGCGGTTAAGCAAACCAAAAAAGTTTTGTTGCAATGGACCACAGAAAATGAACTCAATGCAGACAGATTCCAGGTAGAAAGAAGTGCAGATGGAATAACTTATACAGCTATTGGAAATGTAGGAGCTTTAAATGGCAGCACTAAAAATAATTACAGCCTTGTAGATGTGCAGCCTTTAGCCGGCCTCAATTTTTACAGGTTAAAAATGATAGACCAAGATGGCAGTTTCCGTTACTCACCAGTGAGGAAAGTCAATTTTAATAATGCCGGCGATGATATAACAGTTTATCCAAACCCAGTTGTTAATGCAACCATATTCATTGCCTCATCAGCCAATTGCAATAAAGCCATCATCTTTGATGCGGCAGGAAAAATGACCAGGTCATTTAAACTTGCCGGAAGAAGTAATACGCTTGATCTTGCAGGTATTGCAAAAGGTATTTACCAGCTCAGGATATTTACAGAAAACTCCATGCACACAGAGAAGATCATTATACAGTAACGCATATTTGTATTTATAAAATGCTTCTGTATTGAATATACAGAAGCATTTTTTATTTTATTTATTTGTAACTTCCCGCAAACATCTTTAATGGCATTACAAGCGTGGCAAACCGGGAAAGTTATCCGGATGGAAAATGAAACAAAGGACACAAAACGATACTGGATTGAAGTGCCGGAACTTACTTCCTTCAATTTTATTCCGGGGCAGTTTGTAACACTGGATCTGCCCATTCATGAAAAAGCAAATAAACGCTGGCGCAGTTATTCTATTGCATCCTGGCCTGATGGTACTAATGTTTTTGAGCTGGTGATTGTACTGGATAAAAAAGGGGCAGGCACTAATTATATTTTTCATGATGTGAAAGTTGGTACAGAACTCACTTTCCGTGGAGCACAAGGTGTATTCACATTAAGAGAGCCCTTGGATAAAGATATTTTCCTGATATGTACCGGTACCGGAATTGCTCCATTCAGGAGTATGGTCAATCATTTAAAACATCAGAACATACCTCACCAGAAAATTTACCTCATTTTTGGATGCCGCACAAAGGATACGCTTTTGTATTACGATGAAATGAAAAAACTGGAAGAAACTGTTTCTTCTTTTAAGTATATGCCAACACTCTCAAGAGAAGTGTGGGAGGGCTCAACAGGATATGTACATCCTATCTACGAAGAGCTATGTAAAGATAGAAGGCCCGCTCATTTTTATTTATGCGGATGGCGGGGCATGGTTGATGAAGCAAAGGAAAGGATCATGGAAATGGGATATGATAAAAAAGATATCCATATTGAGATTTATGGTTAAATGTGTTTGAGTTGTATTTTTCAGTAACTTGAAACAGTAAAAAGATTCTTTTAAAAATTCAATAATAGTATGGGTGCTTCTTCCATGATCGTTCTCATCATTGCCGGACTTGCTTTTTCCGTAATCGCAATTCTGGTTGCAGGATTGGTAACTAAAGGAACTAAAAATGCACAAAAAGCAGAACCCTATGAATGTGGTATACCTACACAGGGCAAAACATGGGTGCAGTTAAACGTAGGTTATTATTTATTTGCTCTTATCTTTTTAATTTTTGATGTTGAGCTCATCTTTATTTTTCCCTGGGCCGTTGTTGCAAAATCTGTTGGCTGGGTTGCTTTAATAGAGATCATTATTTTCTTTTTTATATTATTTATGGGATTCTTGTATGCACACAAAAAAGGTGCGTTGAAGTGGAAATAAAAATAAGCTTTTAAATTAATGACCGAACAGAAAGATACAGCCGTCAATTTTCCTGGTGAGATAAAGGAACTGCCGGGCGGTGGTATTGTATTAAGCAAGCTGGATGATGTGATCAACTGGGCCAGGTCAAACTCCTTGTGGCCGCTCACTTTTGCTACCAGTTGTTGCGGTATTGAAATGATGGCCGTTGCTTCAGCCAAATATGATTTCTCAAGATTTGGATTTGAAGTAGCACGTGCTTCACCAAGGCAGGCAGATGTTATTATTATTGCAGGAACCATTGTAAATAAAATGGGCCCGGTTTTAAAAAGATTGTACGACCAGATGGCTGATCCCAAATACGTGATCGCCATGGGTGCCTGTGCCATAAGCGGGGGACCTTTTTTTTATAATACCTATTCTGTTGTTAAAGGTGCAGATCATATTATACCGGTAGATGTATATATACCAGGTTGCCCGCCAAGGCCAGAGGCATTATTACATGCACTGATAAGCTTACAGGAAAAAATAAAAGCCGGTATGACAAGAGAGCAAATAAAGACCGTCAAAGAATAATTATGGGTAACGAAGAGCTAAAGACCAAAATAACTGAACTGCTTGCTGCTGCCAGCTTTGATGAAACAGGTGAGTGGCTTGCTATTGCTGTTGATTCAAAAGATTGGCTGCCACTTGCTCAACAGCTTCGCCATGCGGAAGGTTTACATTTCGATTATCTTTTTTGTATCACCTGCATTGATTGGAAAACACACCTTTCCATGGCCTATCATCTTAGCTCAACATTATTCCGGCATAATATAGTTATCAAATCAGTTTTGAATAATGATAAACCCGAAATTGAATCTGTAAGCCATATCTGGAAGACGGCCGAATTTCACGAACGGGAAGCATACGAAATGTTTGGTGTTGATTTTTTAAACCATCCCGACCTGAGGTTATTGATATTGCCCGATGGATGGGAAGGACGAAACCCGATGAGAAAAAATTTTGAGGATCCGATTAATATGATAAGATTGTAAATGAGAAATTAAAAATAAGAAATAAGAAATGAGAAAATGCCATGCACACAACTTCCTAATTCCTTATTTCTGATTACTTATTCTTAACTATGTTTGAAGAAGTAGGCACAACCACCGAAGGTGATCTGATCATCAATGTAGGACCTCAGCATCCTGCAACACATGGGGTATTGCATCTGGTGATCACGCTAAATGGTGAGACGATCAAAAAAGTTGAGCCACATCTGGGTTATATTCATCGATCTATTGAAAAAATGTGTGAGAGCCTTACTTACCGGCAATTCATTTATGTTACCAGCCGCATGGATTATCTCTCTGCCCATATCAATAACCAGGCCTGTGCGTTAACGGTAGAAAAGGGTTTGCAGGTGGAGGTTCCGGAAAGAGCGCAAGTGATAAGAGTGCTGATGGCAGAGCTTACAAGAATTGCATCGCATGAATTGTGGTGGGGTGCCATGGCCATGGACATTGGTGCATTCACACCTTTCTTTCACGCATTCAGGGAAAGGGAATCTATTAATGATATCATGGAAAAAACCTGTGGCGCAAGATTGACGATGAATTATATGGTGCCGGGCGGTGTGATGCAGGAATTGCATCCCGATTTTCAAAAGGAAGTAAAAGCATTCATCACACTTTTTAAATCTAAAGTGCATGAGTATGATGAAATGGTAACGGATAACATTATTTTTCAAAACCGCATGAAGGGTGTAGGTATCTTATCAAAAGAAGATGCGATCTCTTTTGGTTGTACCGGTCCCACAGGCAGGGGAAGCGGAGTACAATGTGATATCCGGAAATTATATCCTTACGATGCCTATAATAAAGTGCAGTTTGATGAGATCATAGAAACAGCCGGCGATTCACTGGCCCGTTACATGGTACGCATAAAAGAACTGCATCAATCCATACATATCATAGAACAGTTGATCGATAATATTCCCGAAGGAGATTTTCAGGCCAAAACTAAAGCCGTTTTAAAATTACCTAAAGGAGAATTTTATCAAAGAGTGGAAACAGCAAGAGGAGAATTTGGAGTGTATATAGTGAGTGAAGGAGGGATGACACCTTACAGAATTAAATTCCGTTCGCCGGGATTTTCAAATCTTTCGGCATTGGATCATATGGCAAGGGGAAGCAAGCTTGGAGATCTGGTAGCGATGATGGGAACATTGGATTTGGTGATACCGGATATAGATCGGTAATAAAAACCCCCTCCGCCCCCTGAAGGGGGAACAGAGAACCTAATGCTTTGAGTAGATTTTGGAATGAATATGATAAAAATGTTGAAAGATTAAAAAGAATTTTAAATTATAATACTCCAAAGTTCCCCCTTCAGGGGGCGGAGGGGGCCTCATGTGGAGCTTACATAACATAACAAACAACATTCAAAACTGGTTGAACGAAACATTCGATCCAACCTGGTCATTGATCTTTCAAATGGTCATTGCAGGCATTGCTGTGATCAGTTTATTTGCATTACTCGGTTTAGTGCTGGTACTAATGGAAAGAAAAGTTTCCGCATGGATGCAGATACGTCTTGGGCCTAATCGGGTTGGCCCAAAAGGTATGCTTCAATCTTTTGCAGACACTTTAAAATTATTAGTGAAAGAAGGTTTAACTCCCGGAGGGGCAGATAAATTTTTATTCAACCTGGCACCCATCATTGCTTTGGTTGTAGCCATGCTGTTGATGGCGCCCATTGCTTTTGCAAAAAATTTTCAGTTATGGGATTTAAATATAGGCGTACTGTATGTCACAGCAGTTTCTTCTATTATGGTCATTAGTATTTTAATGGCGGGCTGGGCAAGTAATAATAAATATTCTTTAATGGGTGCTATGCGTAGCGGAGCACAGATCGTGAGTTATGAATTATCAGCAGGCTTATCCATCCTTACTATTGTTGTGTTGACGGGCAGTTTAAATATTACCGATATCATCAATTCTCAAGCCGATGGCTGGTGGATATTTAAAGGACATATACCCGTGATCATTTCTTTTGTAATATTTATCATTGCTGTTACTGCAGAAACCAACCGGGCACCTTTTGACCTCGCTGAAGCAGAATCTGAATTAACGGCGGGCTTTCATACTGAATATTCGGGGATGAAATTCGCTTTGTTTTTTTTAGCAGAGTATGTAAACGTGTTTATTGTATGTGCTATAGGAGCCACGTTGTTTTTAGGTGGATGGATGCCTTTGCATATTGGTAATTGGGAAGGCTTTAATCATGTAATGGATTATATTCCATCCAGCGTATGGTTCTTTGGAAAAACCTTCTTTCTGATCTTTGTTATTATGTGGTTCAGGTGGACATTCCCCCGCCTGCGTATCGACCAGTTATTGAATTTAGAATGGAAATATTTATTACCGATAAGCATGTTTAATTTATTGTTGGTAACAGTAATTGCAATTTTGGGTTGGCATTTTTAATTACAGGTTTAGAAGGTTTAGAAAGTTTAGAAGTTTAGTCTAAACCTCCTCAACCCTCTAAACTTTCCTAAACTTAGTTAATGTTCATAGTAAAATACATAAAAGACATTTTCGGTGCTGTTAAGTCACTGCTGATTGGCATGCGCCGAACAGGTTATTATTTTACGCATCACAAGGAGATCATCACGCAGCAATATCCCGAAAACAGGGAAACATTGAATTTGCCCGAACGTTTTAAAGGCGAAGTGATCTTGCTGCATGATGAAAATAATGAGCATGCATGTACCGGCTGTACTGCCTGCGAACTGGCCTGTCCCAATGCAACCATAAAAATTGTTACACAATTTGATATTACACCCGAAGGCAAAAAGAAAAAGGCGCTAGACAAATTTGTTTACCACCTGGAGCTTTGCACCCTATGCAATTTGTGCATCATTGCATGCCCCACTGATGCTATAAAAATGGCACAGACATTTGAACACAGTGTTTTTGACAGGGCAGACCTGACCAAAATTTTAAATAAACCCGGTTCTAAAATAAGAGAGGGCATAGAATAAAAGCCCCTCCTTGAACTTCGTTCGTTCCCTTACAAGGGAACCCCCGAGGGAGGGACTGGAGACTAAAATTGATGAGGGAATGAAAAGTAGTAGAAATGCTTAGTTAATTAAGTTAAATTAAAAAAATAAAGCCCGGCCTCCCTCTCTACAGGAGAGGGAACGAGGGTGAGGCCATGAGTGGATCAACTATTATATTTTATTTGCTTGCAGCGCTTACATTGGGAAGCGCATTGCTGGCAGTTACCACCAGGATGATATTCAGGGCGGCAATTTATTTATTGTTTGCGTTAATAGGCATTGCGGGCATTTATTTCTGGCTGCAATATGAATTTATTGCTGCTGTACAAATTGTGGTGTATGTAGGAGGTATTGTGGTGATTATTATTTTCTCAATTTTCCTGACACAGCAGGCGGGTGATCTTTTACCTAAACAAAAATTAAGCAGGCAATTATTTTCGGCTCTTGCTGCATTTTGTGGAATGGCATTGGTGATGCTGCAATTAGCAGAGCATGAATTTACCGGAACAGCTAATAAACCACTGGAACCATCAGTAGCCAATATCGGCTACCAGATGCTGGGAACAGGTGACAATGGTTATGCACTGCCATTTGAAGTGGTAAGTATTTTATTACTGGCTGCATTGATAGGATGTATTGTAATCGCTTTAAAAATAAAACCGGAAACTACATGATGATAGAACCGGGATTATATCATTTATTATTTATCAGTACTGCACTGTTCTTTATTGGTGTGTATGGATTCTTTACCCGGCGCAACCTGGTTACCATGCTGATGAGTGTAGAGTTGATATTGAACAGTGTGAACCTGAATTTTATTGCATTCAATAAATATTTATGGTACGATAAACTGGATGGAGTTTTCTTCACCATTTTTATTATTGCCATTGCAGCCGCGGAAGCCGCTGTAGCAATTGCTATTATCATTAATCTATACCGAAGTCATAAATCTATTGATGTGGAGAATGCTGAAGAAATGAAATATTAAAAGCCCCCTCTATCTCCCCCGAAGGGGGAGAAAATGGAGAAGATAGATGTGAAGGAGTGATGAATAAAGAATAAATTTTGAAATGCTTAATTACAGATATTAAATTAATAAACTAAAGCCCGGCCTCCCTCTCTTTTGGAGAGGGAACGAGGGTGAGGCCCATGCCAAACACAACCTACATAACGCTGATCATCCTGCTGCCACTGGCGGGCTTTGTAATGCTTGGGCTATTTGGTAGAAAATATTTTACCAAAACCTCGGGCGTTATTGGAACAGCGTTGTTATTAGTTTCAACCCTGCTTGCCTTACACACAGCTTATAGTTATTTCTTTGAGTATGGAAAAGTGAATGGTGTTTATCAAAAATTAGTCCCACTTAAATATACCTGGTTACAGTTCTCCGAAGGCGTTTCTATTGACATGGGTATCATCATTGATCCTATCTCCGTAATGATGCTGGTAGTGGTAAGTTTTATTTCCTTAATGGTGCATATTTATAGTCTTGGCTACATGAAAGGCGATGAAAGATTCCCTACTTACTATGCATTCCTGGGGTTGTTTACTTTTTCCATGCTGGGATTGGTTATCTCTTCTAATATTTTCCAAATCTATATTTTTTGGGAGCTGGTAGGTGTTTCATCTTTCTTACTGGTAGGCTATTATTATGATAAGCCCAGTGCAGTTGCTGCCTGCAAAAAAGCCTTTATTGTAACAAGGTTTGCTGATGTTGGATTTTTGATCGGCATTTTGGTCCTCTCTTTTTATTCAGGCACATTGGATTTTAATACATTGATCGCAACACTTACATCTCCTGAAAGCAATGGATATAAAACCGCAGCGGCAGCTTCTTTTCTTGGTATATCTGCATTAACCTGGGGATTAGTATTGGTTTTCATCGGCGGTGCCGGTAAGAGTGCGATGTTTCCTTTACATATCTGGCTACCCGATGCAATGGAAGGCCCAACGCCGGTTTCAGCATTGATACATGCTGCTACCATGGTGGTTGCCGGTGTTTTTTTAGTAGCAAGATTATTTCCTGTGTTTGCCATTTCAGCTCCCGGGGCTTTGAGTCTTGTTGGTTATGTTGGTGCCATCTCTGCATTATTTGCTGCAGTGATCGCCTGTACACAAACAGATATTAAAAGAGTGCTGGCTTATTCCACCATGAGCCAGATAGGATATATGATGTTTGCATTGGGTGTCTCAAAATACGGTGGCGAAGATGGACTGGGCTACACAGCATCCATGTTCCATTTGTTTACACATGCTATGTTCAAAGCACTGTTGTTCTTAGGGGCTGGGGCAGTCATACATTATATACATAGCAACGAAATGAAAGACATGGGCGGGTTAAGAAAATATTTACCTATCACTCATATTACATTCTTAATTGCCTGCCTTGCCATTGCAGGTGTGCCGCCGTTTGCAGGATTCTTTAGTAAGGAAGAAATTTTATTGGCTGCATACCATAACAATCAAACCATTTATTGGATAGCATTGATCACATCAGGCTTAACAGCTTTTTATATGTTCCGCTTATACTTTAATATTTTCTGGAACAAGGCAGCTGATGTGCATGGCACGCATAAAGGTGAAGGAGGTTTTGCGATGATGGTACCCCTGGTACTTTTAGCAATTGGTGCCGCAGCGGCTGGTCTTATTCCTTTCGGTCATTTTGTTAGCACTGATGGAACAAGGCTGGAGGCTGAATTCGATTTGCAGTTTTCAATTGCTCCTGTTATATTAGGACTGGCAGGAATTTTTATAGCCATGTGGATGTATAAAAAACAAAATAATAAACCCGACAGGTTTGCTGCTTCGCTGAGTGGGTTATACAAAGCTGCTTATCATAAATTCTATATTGATGAGATCTATTTGTTCATCACAAAAAAAATAATCTTCAATCTCATCGGTAGACCGGCAGCATGGTTTGATAAAAATGTGGTTGATGGTATGGTAAATGCAACCGGTAACGGCACAAAAGATATCTCAGAAGTTATAAGAGGTTTTCAATCTGGTAAAGTACAGCAATATGCTATTTACTTTTTGGTAAGTGTTATTGGCCTGGCTTTATTGTTTATTTATTGGTGGAAGTAAATTTTGATTTTAAGAACACAGCATGAATCTATCGTTATTGATATTGTTACCACTGCTCACTGCAATACTGATATTGCTGATGCGGAATGCTGCACAAGTGAAGTGGGTGGCACTGGCAGGTGCAACCGCCCAGTTGGTATTGAGTTTTGTTTTGCTTTATCTCTTTCGTGAACAACAGGCTGAAGGCAATACTGCACAAATGTTATTTGAGCAGCAATACGATTGGTTTCCATCCTGGAATATTAGTTTCCATATTGGAGTTGATGGTATTTCGGTAGCCATGATCTTATTAACCGCTTTTGTTGTTATAGCCGGTGTGTTGGTTTCCTGGAATGTAACCAAAATGACGAAGGAATTTTATTTCCTGCTCATTTTATTAAGTCTTGGTGCATATGGTTTCTTTATTTCGCTCGACCTGTTCATCTTATTCTTCTTTTTAGAGATTGCCGTTATCCCAAAATATTTACTCATCGGTATCTGGGGAAGCGGTAAAAAGGAATACAGTGCCAATAAACTTGCGTTGATGCTGATGGGCGGCTCTGCATTAGTGTTGGTTGGCCTGCTCGGGGTTTATTTTTCCAATACTACACATAGTTTTGATCTAATGCACCTATCGCAAATCAATATCCCTCTAAAAACACAGATGATCTGTTTCCCTTTATTGTTTGTGGGCTTTGGTGTGTTCACGGCTTTGTTTCCTTTTCATACCTGGGTGCCCGATGGCCATTCATCTGCACCTACAGCGGGTTCTATGTTCCTGGCAGGCATCTCTATGAAGTTGGGAGGTTACGGTTGTTTACGTGTAGCAGCATACATTATGCCCGACGGCGCAAAGGAATATGCCAACATCATTATTGTACTTTCTGTTATTGCTATTTTATATGGAGCCTTTGCTACCATGATGCAGAAGGACCTTAAATACATTAATGCCTATTCATCAGTAAGTCATTGCGGATTTGTTTTACTGGGTATTGGTATGCTAACCAAAACATCCATGACGGGAGCTGTGATGCAAATGGTTTCGCATGGTTTAATGACGGCACTTTTCTTTGCTGTTATCGGCATGATATACGAACGCACCCATACCCGGCAGGTGAGTGAGATGGGAGGCTTGTTAAAGAAGATGCCTTTTATAAGTACCGTATTGTTCATTGTTGGTTTGTGTTCACTTGGTTTACCCGGGCTGAGTGGTTTTGTAGCTGAGATGACAGTGTTCATGGGCTCCTGGGAACATCCTGATACATTTAGAAGGGTAGCAACAATTCTTGCCTGTCTTTCAATTGTAGTTACAGCCGTTTATATTTTGCGTGCAGTTACCAAAACAGCCATGGGGCCATTAAAAGAAGGATTTGAAAGTTTGACCGATGCAACCTGGAATGAAAAACTGGCTGCATTGATCTTGATAGCAGGAATCATTGCAATCGGCGTAGCGCCATTCTGGCTGAATGACCTGGTAACACCGGGAGCGGAAGTGATTATGAATAAAATAGGAGTACCAAAATAAAGTATTTGAATGAATGAAATGCTCACATTAATGAAACCTGAACTGGCAATAACCGGTATCATTTTCCTGTTGCTGTTTATTAAAATCGGCAAAGGGCTAAAGAATGAGACAATGTTGTTATTGGTGCAGGTGTTGTTATTGCTGAATTTTATTTCCGGGTTCTTTTTTAATACCGAAGGCTCTTTGTTTGATGGCATGTACATTACCACAAACATGATCGTCCTTCAGAAAAATATTTTAAGCCTTGCTGTTTATCTGATCTCTTTATTATTTGCAGACTGGTTTAAGAAAAGCGAACACATGCCGGAATTTTTTATGCTGATGCTGTCGGCATTGCTGGGAATGTTCTTCCTTATTTCAAGCGGTAACCTACTCATGTTCTTCCTGGCACTGGAGCTATCCACCATACCTGTTGCAGCTATGGCCAATTTCGATCTCGATAAAAAAAGATCTTCAGAAGCGGCTATGAAGATGATCCTAACATCAGCTTTCTCCTCCGGCATTTTATTGTTTGGTATTTCATTGATATATGGAGCAACCGGTACCATCAGTTTTGCTGAAATTCCTCAGCATCTGAATGGCAACCCTTTACAGATTCTTGCATTGGTGTTCCTGTTCTCAGCATTTGCTTTTAAATTATCTATTGTTCCTTTTCACTTATGGACAGCAGATGTATATGAAGGATCACCGATGGCTGTTACTTCGTTTCTCTCTGTTGTATCAAAAGGCGCTGTTGCATTTATTTTCATGGCAACACTGTACAAAGTATTTCAACCCATGCAGGCAATATGGTATAATATGGTAATGGTTTTATCCATTGCTACTATGATCATAGGAAACCTGTTTGCATTGCGGCAGCAGAATATCAAACGATTCCTTGCATTTTCTTCCATTGCACAGGTTGGTTTTATTCTTGTAGGCATCAGCAGTAATTCCATTGAGGGCACAACATCTGTTGTTTATTTTATTTTGATCTATGTTTTTTCAAACCTGGCAGCATTTGGAGTGGCAGCAGCAATTGCAGCAAAAGCCAACAGAGAAAACATTGATGATTATAAAGGGCTTTACCAGACCAATCCTTTCCTGAGTTGGGTACTGGCACTGGCTTTGTTTTCACTGGCTGGTATTCCGCCTACAGCCGGTTTCTTTGGTAAATTATTTTTATTAACTGCCGGTGCTTCCAAAGGCAGCTATTTATTTATTACCATTGCTGCGCTCAATATGATCATCTCCCTGTATTATTATTTACGGGTTATCCGGTCGGTATTTATGGAAAAGAATGATCTTCCATTAGAAAAGGTACAGGTAGAGCCAAGTGCAAAATTTGCATTGATTATTTGCAGCGCAGGTATAATATTGACAGGGTTATTAAGCTGGATCTATGATTACATTCAATCTTTAAGTTAGTTTTATGGCAATAAATAAAAACCACGAATTTGAAGAACTGGGTGGCGTTAAATGCGGCATAGTTGAAAAAAATGTCCCGCCTTCAAGAGTTGCGTTCTTAAAAAAAATATTGGAGTATAATAAATACACTGTTGTTGTAGTGACTTCACCTCCGCCAAAAGTTGCGCCAGCGCCAGTGGTAAAACTTGCTGAAGGTGAAACTCCTCCACCACCTGTTGAACCTGCGCCTGTAGTTACTCCTGAAACATTTACTGTGGGTGTTACAGATTATACCTTCAATACCATCAATGCTATTTTTGGAAGATTATTAAAGACAGCGGGTGGGCATGTTGTTACGTTGGCTTACTGGGAGCAGAAGGAAAACATGAGTAATGATGAAGTACCTTATTATGAGGGATAAACCTGGTCAATATTGTAGTCTGTATTATTCTTTTAAAAGATCATCAAGTAAACGGACCCTGAGATCTTTTGATGCCAGGTAATCCCTTAGCTTGGTCAATTCATTTATGTAAGTTTCCTGCAAATGATAACCACTTAATGACCTCGGATCAGTGGAGACAGCATTGAGCCATTGGATATACTGATTCGCAATAGCCAGGCCCTTGCCTGTGTCTCCTGCTTCAATAAAATAATAGACTAGACTCCTTGCGACATTAATTTGCGTGGGATTTATTTTTGAACTGACAGCATCTAATTTGTAAAGCCATTTTTTGAAATTGACGGTATCTTTTTTTTCAAGGTAATAGTTGAATATACGGTAGTAAGCTCCAAAAAAAGTATTGTCACCGTCAAATGATACCAGGTCAGCATCATTGCTTAATACAGGTATAAATGTTTCAGCTATAAATTTTTCAAGACCCTTTACTTCTGTGTCATTGTGAACCGATTCTGACAGGTTTTGGAGAAGTAATTTATATACGATACCCTTTTGCATGAGCTTCTTTTCAAAAGAGTTTTGCTTAGTTGTAAAATAAACAGGCCGCCTGGATATGTTGTTAAGGACAATATCAAATACGGCTATATCGCTCATAAAATAATAGTTCTCATTAAGGTCAAAAGAAATTGTTTTTTGAATGCTTGAATCCGGTTTATTTTTTGAATAAACCCTGAATGTGAGTGAAGCGCTTGAATAAGGATAGGTGGGGAATATACCGACTTCCGTATTCGGCAATGGATATTTTTTGCTGTAAATTATTTTCAGCAATTGCTGTAAAGGAATTGTTTTTTTTATTCCTGCTACTTTTTCATTTTCCGAAAAATAAGCGATATCGTTTTCGGGATACTTAAGAAAAGAATCAGGAATGGAGAGCGACAGCATTTTTTTTCTCTTGAACATGTCTATATAAACAGGCAGGCCCAGTAGACTGTTATTGATTACTAAAATATCTTTCCTGAAATTGTATTTCTCCTGCACATACCAAAGTTGGTAAGTATCATTGTCGCCATAAGAAAACAGGATGGCATTGGGTTCACAGGAATTCAGGTAGTTTTTGGCCTGCAATATATAGGGTTCGGGTAATGATGCTCTCTCGATGTATTGCCTGGCCAGTTCATCATTTCCACACATGATCATCTGGTTATACCCGTGAATGTATTCATTAAATAATTTCAGGATGCTGTTGCCAATAATTGTTTTGTAGACCGGGTTAATACTGTTCAATTTTCCGAAATGTACAATGGCATTGTCAATAGATTCTTTCACTTTACCGATCCTCTGTGCTGATGGGTATTCAAGCCTCTCTAATTTTCTGTGAAGGGTATCGTATTCAGGATACATGCCACCATGTTGATACCACAGGTAACTGTTTGCAAGATTTGCATAAGCCCTGCCCAGTGCATCATGCAGAGTATCTGAAAGATTTTTTTGCGAACCAAAATCTTTTATCAGATCAATATACCAGCCATTGTAACCATAATACGGGATGCGTTCAAAGCTATACCAATCTGCAATACTGCCGCCATTGTTCAGAAATCTGTCAAGCTGTTTATCCATATCAACCTCCTCGGCTATTGTATAGTATTTACTTAGGTTGAGGTATTTATTTTCGGCAAAAGAATAGAACAATCTTTCCTCTAATGTTCTGTCAGACTGGAATTTATTTACCTGTAATACATACCAGCCCTTTTTCTTTTTTGCAAAAGTTGTATAGTTTTCATTAATTTCCAACGGTTCATAATTCGTGCAAAATTTTTTTATAACATCTATGTATGTGGGCGTTGCCTGCTGTGCATAAATAGCAGCAGAAAGTAATATGGCAAGAAATAGTAAGAGTGTTCGTTTCACAGTTATAAATATAACAAACCCATTGCAAAACGGCGCAATGGGTTTATTGTGTACAGCAATATAGTTAGCTGATTTTTTCCATTACCAGTTTCTTTACTTCGCTTAATGCGATCCTCTCCTGTATCATGGTATCCCTGTAACGAATTGTAACTGTGTTATCTTCTTTTGTCTGGTGATCTATAGTTACACAAAACGGTGTACCGATGGCATCCATTCTTCTGTATCTTTTCCCAATCGCATCTTTCTCTTCGTAAAAACAATGAAAAGCTTCTTTACAATCGTTCATCAGTTCTTTTGCAATTTCGGGCAGCCCGTCTTTTTTTAATAAAGGAAGAATGGCCAGTTTGGTAGGAGCGATCTTTGCCGGTATCTTCAATACCACACGGCTGTCTTCAGTGCCATCTTCCTTGGCCCATTTTTCTTCTGCATAGGCAAGACTGATGACGGTTAAAAATAGCCTGTCTAAACCAACAGAGGTTTCAACAACAAATGGCGTATAGTTTCCGAAAGGTTTTCCATCTTCTTTCAGGTCGTTATCAAAATACTGTATTTTCTTTTTGCTGAATTCCTGGTGCTGTTTCAGATCAAAATCGGTGCGGCTATGTATGCCTTCCAGTTCTTTCCACCCAAAAGGAAATTCAAATTCAATATCCAAAGCTGCATCGGCGTAATGCGCTAACTTAACATGATCATGAAAGCGTAATTTATCAGCAGGTATACCAATACTTTCATGCCATTTCTTTCTTTCATCCTTCCAGAAATTATACCATTCCATCTGTGTGCCGGGACGAACAAAGAACTGCATTTCCATTTGTTCAAATTCTCTCATCCTGAAAATAAATTGTCTTGCAACAATTTCATTTCGAAAAGCTTTGCCCGTTTGTGCAATACCAAAAGGGATCTTCATCCTGCCGGTTTTTTGCACGTTTAGAAAGTTTACAAAAATACCTTGGGCAGTTTCAGGGCGCAGGTACACTTTACTATTTTCATCATCTGAAGAAGCTGTAGCACCAAATTCTGTTGAGAACATCAGGTTAAACTGGCGTACATCTGTCCAGTTGCAGGTTTTGCTAACAGCACACATTATTTTATTATCCTCAATTAATTTTTTCAGGCCAGCGTAGTCATCTTTTGCAAGATAATCATCCATTTTCTCCTGAATTTCTTTTGATCTAATATCGGCGGCAAGACCTCCTTGCTTTTCAAACTCAGAATTCTGGTACTCAAATTTTGCTTTGTCAGTATCTAAATTAGAAGGTATTGTTTTACTTATGGTGTCCCATATTTGGTGAGATTTTGAAGCTACTTCTTCAATAAATCCTTCTATTAAATGATCAACCCTATACCTTTTATTACTGTCTTTATTATCAATCATGGGGTCGCTGAAATTATCCACGTGCCCGCTGGCCTTCCAGGTTGTTGGATGCATAAAAATAGCAGCATCAATACCCACAATATTATCATGCATCTGTGTCATGCTTTTCCACCAGTAATCACGAATGTTCTTCTTTAACTGGGCACCATTTTGGCCATAGTCGTATACCGCTGCCAGTCCATCATATATTTCCGATGACTGAAAAATGTAACCATATTCCTTACAATGGGAAATTATTTCCTGGAACCTGCCTGCCGGCGAGGCAGGATTATTTGCTTCGTTTGCCATGGGCGCAAAGGTAAAAATAAATGGGTACAGTCCATCAGCCTATCTTTGAATCATGATCACAGCAGAAAAAATAAAGCATGTGCGTAAACAATTAAGATCGGGTGTTCCTGAGGGTGAAATAAAAAATGAACTGTTGGCACAAGGTTTTACTGAAGAAGACATTGATAAGGTCTTTGTTGCTTACCGCCCCGATATGCGTAGCTGGTGTTTGTTTTTTGCAATCCTGTTCTCATTGATGGGTTTATATCAGGTCATAGTAAACTCAGGAGTCCTTTTCTTATTATTTGCTGCAGGAATGTTTGGGGCATATTATTTTGAAGTAAAACGTGTAAGAAGATCTGTAAATAAATAGATTATTTGGGTTCAGGAGGCTCAGCTGTTGGAGGCGGTGGCGTTTCTGTTGTTGTGATAACTTTTTTTGCTTCGGGCTGATGTTCTATTGGTTTTACTGATTCAACCTCTATCTCCTGCACCCATACTGCATAACTGTTTGGGTAAATACGACTGCCGGTATGTGCTGCATATGCATGTGTAAAAACAGCACCAAAATATAATATCATCGCCGAATAATAAACCCAAACTAACATTACAATTACAGTACCTGCTGTTCCATAAGTAGATGACAGTTCACTATGGCCTATATAATACCCTATTAAAAATTTACCTACCATAAATAGTGCAGCGGTGGTAAATGCACCGGCTCTTACATGTTTCCATTTTACACGTGCATCGGGCAATACCTTAAAGATCATACCAAATAATAAGGATGTTATAATAAATGTAAGGATTACATTAAATACATAAACCATGATCACCGTAAGTTGAGGAAAGACTTGAGTAAGCCGGTCAAGAAGTGCATCCATTGCACCATTAATAAGTAGAGACACCATTAATAAAAACCCAAGCGTGATTACTAAAGAAAAAGAAAGCAGGCGGATTGCCAGCATTCTCAGAATGCCCGTTCCCTTTGGTTTCGATTTTAATTTCCAGATCTGATTTATAGAGTCCTGTATTTCGCTGAATACACTTGTAGCACCAATTAATAAAGTAATAATTCCTATAATGGTAGCCAGGTAGCTGCCCTTAGATAATGCGGCGCCTTTAATGGCTTGCTGTATCTGCAAAGCGGCATCGGGGCCTACCATGCCGGAGATCTGCTGGTATAATGTTCCCTCAATTGCCTCCCGACCGTAAAAAATATTACTCACAGAAATTATGATGATCAGCATGGCGGGCAATGAAAAAACAGTATAGTAAGCCAGTGCGGCACTCAGTTTAAGCACCTTGTTATCTATAAAATCAGAAAAGGACTGTTTGGTGATTGACCATATACTTTTTGTCAACTTTTTCATTGTATCAATTAAGTTTCTTATTATTTTTATGTCTTTCCCCATCCCTTAAATTTTTCTTTTCGAAATTTTTTTCGAGTGCTTCCGTTAAGTTAACGCCGGTTTGATTGGCCAGGCAGATCAGTACCCACAAAACATCTGCCAATTCATCTGCCATATCTGTCCCTTCATCCGATTCTTTAAAAGATTGCTCTCCATATTTTCTAACCATTAGCCTGCTTAGTTCTCCTACCTCTTCCATTAATATCCCAAGATTTGTAAGTTCACTAAAATATTTTACACCAACGGTTTTTATCCATTGGTCAATGTCTGATTGTGCTTGTTGTATAGTCATTATTACACGAATTTTATTCACGAATTACACGAATTTCCTTAAAATACAACTCTTTTAGATGTAAATGATTTTTCACCAAAATTGGCAATAATTCCCAGCTGTAATCCAGAAGCTTTTAAGTAATTAATTGTTTGTGTGACAAAATTATTTACAATCATATAAGAGGCCTTGACTTCTAAAATTATAGAATCATGAATTATAAAATCGGCATAATACCGATGTGGCAGGATTATATCTTTATATTGAATTTTAAATTCCTTTTCCCTGATAAAATTAATTTTCTTAAGCTTAAACTCATACTCAAGCGCATCCTTATAAACAATTTCCTTAAAGCCCATACCCAGTTCCCGGTGTGTTTCCATGCATATTCCAATTAGTTCATAAGATTGCTCTTTTAAAATAATCCCAGACATACTATTGCGTTTTAATTCGTGTAATTCGTGCCTAAAATTCGTGTAATAAAATTATTCTTTATTCTTTGTATCAATAATTATTGTGACCGGGCCATCATTTACTAACATCACTTTCATATCAGCACCAAATTGTCCTGTATAAATTTTCCTGCCCATATCAATTTCAAGTTGACTGATCATTTTCTCATATAAAGGTATTGCGATCTCCGGTTTGCTGGCCTTTATATATGAAGGACGATTTCCTTTTTTAGTTGAAGCATGTAAAGTGAACTGGCTTACCAGTAAAATATCGGCGGCTATATCCTTTACTGAAATATTCGGCACTTTATTTTCATCATCAAAAATGCGCAGGTTAACGATCTTATTGCCCAGCCATTCAATGTCTTCATCGTTATCTCTATCCTCAATACCAATTAAAACAAGCAGCCCTGATCTGATCTCAGCTTTTATAATACCGCTGATGCTTACGCTGGCCTGCGAAACTCTTTGAATTACTGCTCTCATGTTTACAAATATACCTTTCAAAGGATAAAAAAAATCCCCCGAGGCCTCGGGGGATTTTTTTGTTATTTTCTGTTTGCTGCAAGCAATGCTAATGCAGCAATTGGAAGTGGTATCCACCAGAAATCCTGCAGCTCAGATAAATGACTGGAATCTTTGCCGATAAAATACATTGCAGCAGCTGCAATGATACATACTACACCAAGAATGTAGAAAATCCTTTTTTTATTCATAACAGTTGGTTTTTCATAAATCTACTCATTACAATTTATATATGCAATAGCTGCAATGCTTTTGCATTGTATAAACGCATTAAAAAAATTGAATGAAAAAATTATTTTTATCAAGTTATATAAAAACTGTAAACACTGTTTATTGCAGTTAAGGCATGCCAATAATTTTTTTAGGAGGGGTATAATTGAAAATAAGCCTGCTTTTGTTTTTATTTTCGGCAAAAAGCACTAAAACAGCCTGAAATCAACCCATTGAATGTTTACTGAAAATACCAAGAAATTCTGCAAAGAAAATTTAAATAGGATGGGGAAAAGTAAGCAAAAGCAATACCCGTTTGGCTCTTCAAAATTATCCACCGTTTTTGTCCACAGGTGTTAATATTTAAAAATTTGTTTGTTCACTTACAACAGATATTTTCGTTTGCTAACATTTACTTAACCCAACTAACAAGCCGTTAATATATTATGCCAAAAAAATCACAACCTGCAAAAGGGCTACAGTTCTCACGGCAGTTTACAAAAGATGACGTTAGTCCATTCGATATGTTTGAGTACGATTACCGTACTTCCGTAATTAAAAATCCATCAGGCGAAATTGTTTT
>JAYUYX010000180.1:0-10477 GCA_043752205.1 Chitinophagaceae bacterium | reverse complement strand
AGTTTTTTTGTTTACCATATCCTTGTTCTTAATTCCGGTGCTTTATACATTTTGTCTCCCTGCTTTACATCAAAAGCTTTATAAAAAGCATCCATATTTATAAGCGGCCCATTTGCACGGTACATAGCCGGTGAGTGATTATCAGTAATAATTCGTTGAGCTGCTGCTTCGGGCAAAATATTACTGCGCCATACCTGCGCCCAGTTTAAAAAGAAACGTTGATCAGGCGTAAAACCATCGATCTTTCCGCCGCTTTTACCCTGCTTTGTATTTTTGAATGCTTCGTAAGCAATACTCAAACCACCAAGATCAGCAAGGTTCTCACCCAAGGTAAGCTTTCCATTTACATGTATCGTATCTAAAACCGTATAACCATCATATTGTTTTACAACTTCATCTGCACGTTTTTTAAATTCATCTGCATCCGATTTTGTCCACCAGTCTTCCAAATTTCCATCGGCATCATACTGGCGCCCTTGGTCATCAAAACCATGCGTCATTTCGTGGCCTATAACCGCACCAATGCCACCATAGTTTATTGCATCATCGGCTTCAAAATCAAAGAAAGGAAAACGTAAGATGGCAGCCGGAAAAACAATCTCATTTTTTTGAGGGCTGTAATAGGCATTTACTGTGGGCGGTGTCATTTGCCATTCAGTTTTATTAACAGGCTTACCTAAGCGGTTTATGTTTTCCTGGTATAACCATTGATTGCTGCGGCGTATATTTCCAAGAAAGTCATCACGTGTTATTACAAGTCCATCATAGTTTTTCCATTTATCAGGGAAACCGATTTTTTTAACAAAAGCATTAAGCTTGGTTAAAGCCCTTTGCTTGGTTTCTCTGCTCATCCAATCTAATTGTTTTATCCGGCTATCAAAAGTGGTACCCAGGTTATTAACCAGTTCCAGCATTCTTACTTTGGCAGCCTGGTTAAAATATTTATCTACATACAACTGGCCCAGCAGTTCTCCAAGATGCCTGTCAATTAAGCCACTCATGCGCTGCCAGCGTGGCGTCTGTTCTTTTTGGCCACTCAGCGATTGGTTATAAGCAAAGTTTGCCTTTACAAAATCGCTGCTGAGGTATGGTGCTGCATCTTTCATTACACCCCATTTCAAATAAACTTTTAAGTCATCTAAAGAAACCTTGCTTAACAAAGAATCAACAAATACCATAAATTTTGGATTGCTTACAATAAGACTATCCTGCTTTGTTTTATAGCCCAACTGCGGTAAAATATCTACCCAGTTTAAGTTTGGTGTTTTCTTATACAAACCTGCAATTGAAAATTTATTGTACAATTTATTAGGGTCACGCATTTCTACACGACTCATCTGTGCCTGTGCAAGTGATGTTTCCAATTGCATAACCGTAATGGCATTGGCCATGGATTTTACATGGTCTTCTCCTGTAAGCGAAAATAATTTTATAATGTATGCAGTATAATCTGTTCTTATTTTCTGGTTACGGGCATCATTCTTTAAATAATAATCACGGTCAGGGAGGGTAGTGCCACCTTGTCCAATGCTGATAATATATTTGCTTACATCTTTAGAATCCTGGCCCACACCTATACGGTATAAAGGACTACTGATAGATTGTGCCCGCAGGTAGTTCATATATTTCAAAATCTGAGCTTTAGAACTTAGAGCAGTAATATCATCCAGGTATTTTTTAATTGGTTTGTAGCTAAGCTTTTCTATAGCATTACTATCCATGGCGCTTGCATAATAATTACCTACACGTTTCATCAGCTCATTATTCCCCGGTGCTTTTGCAGCCTCTTCAAGTAATCCTTTTAGTGCCAGAGAACTTTCTTCTGCCAATGCATCAAAACTACCCCACCGTGTTTTAGATGCTGGGATAGCTGTGTTTTTTAGCCAGGTACCATTGGCATACAAATAAAAATTATCGCCGGGTTTTATGGAGACATCCATATTGGCATGATCAATGAATTTTCTTTTAGGTGATGATCTTTTTTCTTTAGCAGACGAAATTTTACCCTTAGAGTAAATATTTTTTTCTTTCGAAGAAACTTCTTTTCCTTTATCCGTCGTCCTTTTATCTTTAGGTGATAGCTCAGTTTCGGTAACCTGCGAAGCTATTTCCGTTTTTTTACTGGGTACTGGTGAAGTTGTAGGTTGCTGGGCCATGATAGACGGCGAAATGGCCAGGCCAGCGAATATGAATAATAATTGTATTCTCTTCATAATATGATATTTATTTCCAAGCATAAAAATACTCAACCTGCGATAAACAGCAATACGAAAAATACGCAAACGGTAAAACCCGCTGATAAAACCAAATAAAGAAAATGGTATTTCATTATTTTTACATTTTTATAAATATACCCATTGCGAAAATTCATTACGTTTTTTTCTCTCCTGTTTTTTTCTACAGTTGTTTCAGCACAAAATACTGATCCGGCTTCGGGGTTAATCATTGGCAGCATCCTTGATGCAGACAACAGCAGGGCTGTATCCGGTGCAGCCATTAGCTTAAAGCTTATTCAGGATACCTCCATAGCACACAACCAGCTCAGCTTTTCTAATGGCGAGTTTATTTTTGATAAGTTACGTTATGGATATTACAGACTGCAGGTAAGTGCCGTGGGGTATAATTTAATCATCATCGACAGTATTCATATACGTGCCGAAAGATTTGACTTTGACCTGAACGACATTAAGCTTAATAAAAAGTCATCTACACTGCAGGAAGTAACAGTATATGCAGAAAAACCACTTATTGAAAATAAGGATGGGAAGATCATTTTTAATACCGGCGAATCGGCCTTAAGTTCTGGAGCAACCACTACCGAATTACTAAAACAAACACCGTTGGTTAATGTAGATAATGATGGTAAGATATTATTGCGGGGCAAGGAAGTAAAAGTATTGATTGATGATAAACCTGTTGAACTGGATTCTAAACAATTGCAGGACCTGATGGAAAGTATGCCCGGGAGTATGATAGAAAAGATAGAGGTGATGACTACGCCACCACCACAATACGCAAATGAAAGAGGCGGCGTTATCAATATCGTAACCAAAAAAGGCAAGGTGGGATTTAACGGCAAGATCAATGTGAATTATGGAACAAGAGGAGAAACCGGTATAAACGCGAATATAAATTACCGTAAAAATAAACTGGCAATAAATTTTGCAGCAGGTTTTGGGTACAGTGAGTTTGAGGGTAATAGCTACAGCAACCGCCAGAACTTTTATACTGATTCAGCAAATTACTTTAATACACTTGGCCAAAGCAATAACAATAACAGGCGGCCTAATGTAAGGCTTAGTATTGATTATGATCTGAATAAGCGCCACAGCCTGAATTTTACATCAAATTATAACAGCAATAATTCGGTAAATGAAAATGAAACAGAGTATGCTAATTTAAACCGCTTTTACCAAATTTATAGACTGAGCAGGCGTAACACAGCAACCGATAATAAAAGCTGGAACCCCAATTTTAATTTCACTTATACTTATAAAGGAAAAAATCCGAAAGAAGTATTGAAGATCATCACAGGTTTTAATTTTAATGCCGGTAATAATGAAAGAGATTTTTACCAGCAATACCTCAACCCGGATCATACAGCAAATGGTAACGACTCTACACAAGAGCAGAATACTTTTACAAAGAATAACAATAGCAGCATTAGAATTAATTATGATAAGCCATTAAAGGGCAATAAAACTTCGTTGAATTTCGGAACAACATTCAACCGCTACAACAATCATAATGTATTGAATACGGCATTTATGAAAAAACCGGAGAATGTTCTTGTAAAGAATGAACAGCTAAGTAATGACTTTGTCTTTCATCAAACTATTTACGGATTAAGAGCAGCGGTTCGCTATGATTTTATGACCGATTTTTATATTAATGCCGGTGTGCAGACAGAATATACTCAGACAAATTTTGACATTAAGAACAATGCAAATCATTATGTAAATAATTACTGGTCGGTACTTCCTTTTGCTACGCTGATGAAAAAATGGAAGAATGATATCAGTATCACTTTAAGTTATAAAAGATCAGTTCAACGGCCTGGTTTAGGACAGTTAAACCCCAGCCTGGATTATGCAGACCCTTATAACACCCGCTCAGGTAACCCTTATGTACAGCCATATTATGCAGATAATTTTGACCTCATTATGGGGAAATGGCATAAACTGTACAATGTAAACTTGTCATTTGGCTATAATGCGCTGCAAAATATTTACAGCAATATAAGAACATTGCAACCCGACGGCAGCACTTTTACCACATGGCAAAACATCAGCGGCCGTAAAGAGTATGAAGCAAGTGCCTGGGGTGGTTATACACTTAGTAAGAAAGCAAAGGCTAATTTAAGTTTTGGGTATACATACAATGTGTACAGTGCCTTCGACCGAACGGTAAGGTATTTCCGCAATGGGGGTTCATTTTATTCAACATTAAACGGGAGTTACAATTTCACCGACCTGATGAATGCAAATGCCAGTTTTACTTTTAACCGTTTTGCAAATCCGCAGGGTACGGTACGTAACACTTTAAGCATGAACATAGGGATACAGCAAAAGTTCTTTAAGAAAAAATTCATTGTTACGCTTAATTTTATAGATCCATTTCGCCAGCAGCAAAATAAAAATTTTACCTACGGCAGCAATTTTAATTTAGAGAGCTTCAGTACAACCAATACCCGCAATTACAGGATCGTATTGAGTTATGTATTCAGTAAAAAAACTAAGAAAAATAGCCGGCAGGAGTTGTTGAAGCAGTTGAAGAAAAAATAATTTTATCACACTTTCGAAACCATTATGCTGTCAGCCTGAGCTTGTCGAAGGCGGGTTTATTATATTATACCGGGTTCGACAAGCCTGTCTGCCGACAAAGGCAGGCTCACCCTGACAACTTTATTAATTTCTATAGATTCGTCTCAGCAAAATTAAATCTTTTCGCCAGCCAGCTTTCTTTAACCGGGATGAGCCATTTATCTTCCAAATCTTTTTTGTTGAGTACCGTGTTGTTAAAATAAAGCGTATTGGCATTTATAAAATTATTTTCCACCGCATACTCCAGTTGATTGAGTGGTAAGAGTTGAATTTTATCTTTTACAATGAATGCGAGGTTCTGGCGATCAAATAGATCTACCTTAAATCTTTCTTCAATTAATTTTATAAGCCTTACCGAACTATCGGTGCTGCAACCACTCACGCCTGTTGCCGATTCATCAGCCATAAACACAATAAAATGCCCAAAAAATAAACTGGCAAAACCCTTTACCTCTGCGCCATGGCTTTTCCAGCTGGCTACAAATTCATTCAACATATCTTCCATCTCCAGTGCTTCGCTTATGAAGAATAAACGGCTGCTCTGGTATATCCACACCCGGGAGTGATCGTTAAAATCCTTAGGTAGGTGTTCTGTAAAATCTAAATCCATATTGCAAAGTTAGGATTGTAAGTATTTAAGTAAATCCAAAATAGATAAAAAAAATTGCGAAAAAAGGACATTAAAAAGTACCCTCATTAAAAAAGTATGACGTTTCAACGACACCAGCCTCTATAACTTTCCAATTTTCAATTTTTACACCAAGTCCATTCTCAATATCCCAAGTACAGTCAAATTCAATACCCAATGTGCCTTCCTTGCAATATACTTTGTTTTGTATATGAACAATTGTTGGTGTAATAAAAGGTTTAAGTCTCTCGGGAGTGGTTGGTTTTGGTAAGAACTTTTCCAATTCTTTATCGCTTAGTTTGCCACCTGCTTTCCATCCTGATAGATAATCTTGATAAGAGGTTTTATAAAACTCAAATATTTTTTGAAGAATTATTGGTGTTAAAAGATTCTGCTTTGAAATAAAACCTTCATAATTTATCTTTTGAATATCGCTGAAAGTGTCTTTTGTATCCCAAAATAGGACTTCCACTGATGTATGGAATGAATTGAACCTGGCTGTTAATTTGAATTCTTTATTTGCTGTATCGGATATCGCTTGTTTGAAATTCTCTTGACTGCTTTGCCTTCTGCTTTCAGAATTGCAAGAACAAAAAAAACCTAAGCTTATGAAAAAAGCAAGTCGAAGCATAACTAAAATATATCTTAATGTGAATTTAATGATAAATCTGTTTAGAGTAGCAACTAACTCATTGATGCAGCCACTAATTCCGCAATATCCAGCACCTGCACTTCATCTTCTTTATTGCTGTTCTTTACACCATCGGTCATCATTGTATTACAAAAAGGGCAGGCTGCGGCAATAACGCTGGCGCCGGTTTCCAACGCTTCGTTAGATCTTTCGATATTGATACGGGAGGTTCCTTTTTCTTCTTCCTTAAACATTTGTGCACCACCGGCACCGCAACATAAACCATTGCTGCGGCAGCGTTTCATTTCTACCAGCGATGCATCTAAAGCTTCCAGAACTTTACGGGGAGCTTCATAAATATTATTAGCTCTTCCTAAATAACAACTATCGTGGTAGGTAATTTTTTTGCCTTTGAAAACTCCTCCTTCACGCATTTGTATTTTTCCCTCATCTATCAATTGCTGTAAGAAGGTTGCATGATGTATCACTTCGTATGTTCCACCCAATTGTGGGTATTCATTTTTTATGGTATTAAAACAATGAGGACAGGCTGTAACAATTTTTTTAATGCCATAGCCATTCAATACCTGTATGTTCTGATAAGCCATCATCTGAAACATGAATTCATTACCGGCACGCCTTGCAGGATCGCCTGTACACATTTCTTCTTTACCCAAAATCGCGTAGTTGATGCCAACCTTATCTAAGATGGTTACAAAAGCCTTTGTTATTTTTTGTGCCCGCTGATCAAAACTTCCGGCACAGCCTACCCAAAATAAAACTTCAGGGCTTTCACCCTTTGCCATCATTTCTGCCATTGTTGGTACATGCATAGTGTATTATTATAAGAAGTAAGATACTTTAAACATATAAAACTATCCGGCAAAAATAAGCCATTCATTATAAAACAAAAGTAATGCTGTATAAACACCGTTACATTTAAATATCTTCGCAGCAACAGAAGCATTTGAAAAACATAATCAACCGCATAACGAATTGGGAAACATGGCCCTTTAAACTGATCTACGCACCATTAACCCCGGTATGGGGCTGGTATATGCTCAGGTCATGGTCGGTATGGTTCTTTACGCCAAGCAATCCTAAAATTACTTTTGGCGGCATGGAAGGCGAGCCAAAAAAAGAAATGTACGATCTGCTGCCTTCGGCATTATACCCTGCAACTTTTAATGTACTTCCACAACAAGATTTCGATAGTGTACAAACAGCACTGCATAAAAGCGGCATACAGTATCCTTTTATTGTAAAGCCAGAAGTTGGCTGCCAGGGGATATTATTCCGTAAAATTGATAAGGAGGAGCAACTGGTAAATTATCATTCCAAAATTCCGGTTGAATATATTGTACAGGAGATGGTAAATTATCCAATGGAAGTTAGTGTGTTTTACATCCGCCATCCACAAGAAAAAAAAGGAATGATAACCGGTTTCCTGCATAAGATACCATTGCAGGTTACCGGAAATGGAAAAGATACCCTGGAACATTTGATACAGCAACACCCAAAGGCGCAAAAACGGCTTGCAGAAATGATCAGCAAGCATACACAAAACCTGCATAAGGTTATTCCTGCAGGAGAAAAGTACATGCTGAGCTATGCGGCCAACCACAACAGGGGGGCACATTTTATAGATCTTAAAGACCATATTGATGAAAAACTGGTAGCTATTTTTGATGAGATCAGTCTTGGCATCAATGATTTTTTTTATGGCCGATATGATATCATGTGTACCAACGTAGAAGATCTGAAGAATGGCAAAAATTTTACAATTCTTGAATACAATGGCTGTGGTGCTGAGCCCAATCATTTTTATGATACCGGTTATACATTGCTGGGTGCTTACAAAGAAATTTTAAAACACTGGAAAGCATTATACCAGATCTGTAAGTACAACACTAAGCAGGGAATAAAACCCTGGCCTTATCAAAGAGGAATAAAATTTTTGGCGCACATAAAGCAACATTTAAAATTGATAAGAGAAGCAGATGAACGGATTTAAAAGGGTTTGCCATGTGTTTGTTTTACCAGCCAATTGGTAAGTGAAGTAGATCTTTTCATCAGAGCTATAAAAAAATTAGTAACCCGGTCTGAGCCAAACATTGATTGTATCCACCTGCCTGCCAATAATCTTTTACTAAAAACTTTTCTCCATTTTTTTGTATACTGATTTTCCATTTCTATTCTGCCTATTTCTCCTGATAAAAATTGGTGAATATATCCTGCTGCAATTTTGCTTCCATGCATGGCCATACTCATGCCATTGCCGCAAAGTGGTGTTATCATACCTGCAGCATCGCCAATAAGCAATACATGGTTCTCTACCTGTGTTTTTTTGCTGAATGATATTTGAGAAATGGTTACCGGAGATTCATATACTATTTCGCTGTTCTCAAAAATATTTTTAAGGTGCGGATTTGTTTGCAGTATGTTTTTTTCCATACCAGCGATGGAATTACTGTTTTCCTTCAGGTTTGTTGCATTAGTGAGATAGCAAAGACAATACTTATCGTCTTCAATTTTTGAGATGCCGCAATAACCATTTTTAAAATTATGCAAGGCAATGGTATCAGTCGAAAAATTTGTTTTAATATGGTATTTTACGCCCAGGTAATTGTTGAGTTTATTGGGCTTTTGACTAACAAAAGCCCTGTTCCATTTTACATCGAGGTTGCTCCGCTTACCAAAACTTCCGGCGCATACACGGCTGTAAAAATCCCCCTTTGTGGTTTGTAAATGAAATGTATCATCTGCAAACAGCACTTCATTTACTTTGCAGTTCTCAAAAATGGAAACCTTATTTGTAAGTGCTATTTGCTTTAATGTATCATCCAGTTTAAACCGGCTTATACCAAATCCTCCAAGCGGTAACACATGATCCAACTTGTTTCCATTAGGTGCTGTAACAATTAATTTTTTGATGATGGGCAATTGCATTTGGGCCAGCGGCAGCCCCAGGCTTTCTAAAAAGTCCCAGCTTTCGAGGCTTATATATTCACCGCAAACTTTATGAAAAGGATATTGCTCTTTTTCAAATAAGGCAACATCATATCCCGATCTTGCCAATTGAATAGATAAGGAAATTCCTGCCAGGCCACCGCCAATAATACAAACGTCATATGTTTTTTGATCAGCCATTCCTGCAAATTATCAAATACCTGAATGCCCATTTCCATTTGATGGAAAAATTACTGATACCGGCAGTTTTAAAGATAGCTATCCATTCTTTCTTTTTAAAACCACGGACTACAGAAAGCGGCGCATCATTTTTTACTAAATAAGATTTTGAGAACAGTGAAGTTATCCATTTAATACTGAACCAGGCCAGCGGGTGGCGCTGCAGGTCGTTAATAAAGAAACCGCTTGCAGCATTGGCTTTCATCCATTGCAGCATGGTTACCAGTTCAGCTTCGCTAAAATGATGACAGAACAGTGAAGAGAAAATAATATCAGGCTGGTAATTGCCAAAATCTGTTTTTTTATAGTCATTGGTTATCCATTGTGCCGGCAGGCTTGGGTATTGCTGGTTGGCAAAGGCAATGCATTCGGTTTTGATATCAATGCCTATAAAATTAACCGCTAGTTTTTTGCTGGCGCAATAATCATAGATGGCTTTTAAATTATCGCCACCACCACACCCAATTTCGCAAATGCGTATGGGTTTATCGGAATTGTGTTTTGCGATCAGCTCTTTAACTCCTTCAATGGTGATGGCGTGCCCACCCAGGTAAGTATTGATCGTATTTAATTCCTTCATGTTTTGCTTAATATCAGCAAAAGGAATATTATCGTTATCAAGTAATTCTTTTTGGTATGACCTGTTGGTAAGATTACTCATAAGACGCAATGAATGTTTCCATTGTTAGTCCTGGACCAAAAGCAGCTCCAAATATCTTTGCAGGTTTAGGCTCCTCGTTATTCAGTAATTCATCCAGTATCTTTTTTAATACAAATAGGACAGTAGGTGAACTCATGTTGCCATAATTTGAAAGTACATCATAAGAGTAATGCAGGCTATCTTTTGGTAATGCTATACTTTTTTCAATAGCTTCCAGAATTTTTTTGCCTCCTGGATGAATACACCAATGGGTGATGTCTTCTTTCTTCATATTGCCATGCTCAAGTGCTTGCGATACCAGCCCGTCAAAATCCTCTTCTACCAGGTCGGGAACATAGCCAGAGAGTGTCATTAAAAATCCTGTTGATGAAAGTCTCCACGACATATCTGATTTGCCCCTGAAAGCAACATCTGAGAAGAAATTATTGATGCTTATGCCTTTTGATCCTGCATTATCAGGTTGTACCAACACGGCAGCACAACCATCTGCAAACAAAAGGGTAGATGTGATATTATCTATTGAAACTTCTTTTTGAAAATGCAGC
>JAYUYX010000179.1:0-23739 GCA_043752205.1 Chitinophagaceae bacterium | reverse complement strand
TATTATGAATGTAGCCAGTATGGCTGGTTTTGCTCCCATACCTTCAAAGAATATCTATTCAGCAACAAAAGCTGCCGTTGTTGCTTTTACACATGCATTAAGGTACCAATTAAAATCAAAGAACATAAGTGTAAGTTGTCTTGCGCCCGGGCCGGTTTATACAAAAGCTTCCATTAAAGAAACAACAAAAAAAGAGTTGGGCTGGTTTGGAAATGCAATGGCTATGAAGCCAGCGAGAGTAGGAGAGATAAGTGTACGAAAAACATTAAAAGGCAAGCCTATGATTGTGCCTGGCACCATTGCCAACATCATGTCAGGTCTGTTGCGGATATTACCAAAACGGTTTGTTACCTATATTTATGGCCGATCAGGAGATAACACAAAACGAAAACAAGCCGCAAAAAACTTGTAAGATTTAAGCTTTATCCGCTTTGGTTAGAGATCATATTTTCATGATCTTATTTTGCAATAACGCAAATACAGTATCTCCTTTTACCGGCCTGATAGTATGCATACCTGTGAACCTCCCAAATGCAGGGAGTACCCCATAAGTTTTGCTAAAATAAAAGCAAGGAAATTTTAAAGACTGCTTTGCATTTCCTGAGATGGTTACTGCCGGATGTATATGGCCACTGAATATATAGCAGTCATTAATACTGTTACATTCCACCTGGTCATGCGTAAATATAAATGGCCCGGTTTGCAGTTGACCCTTTATGCAGTTTATATCAGCTTTGCTATACCAATCCTTACTTAAAATATCATGATTGCCAATAACCAGTTTTATGTCGAGTTGTGCAAAATCATTTCGCCATCTTAAAAACAATTCCATTTCTTTATTGGCGTGGCTATGAAACAGATCGCCTACAATGATGAGGTATTGCGGTTTAAAATATTGTACCTGGGCTGTAAGCCTTTGCATATCTTCTTTAAATATGGTTTGCGGCACAGCAATGCCATTCTTGCGAAAATGGCCGGTTTTTCCAAAATGCAGATCAGAAAGAATTAATGCTTTTTCTTCTTCCCAAAAAATACACCTGCCGGCTGATAATAAAAAACTATTATTGAAAATGGTATGCTTTATAAAGTCCATCATGGCGTCAAAGATAATTTAGTATCCAGATTTATTACTTAGTCTTAATACTAAATACTAACTATTAATATCTTTCTCCAATTGCTCCTGCATTTTTTTTATCCTGTCTTCAAGCTTTTCAGATGAAAGAGTTTCCCTCATACTGTCTGCCTTTATAGGAAAACAAAAGGGTGTAAGACGTTGTGGAAAAGTAATGATGATATCACTCTTCTGTATCCTTTCCAGCATGTTTCGCAATCTTTCTTCCTCCATCTGCTGTTCCATAACTTCTCCATAGGCCTGCCTTATTAATAAATTGCCCGGATCGTATTCGGTAAAGACATTGAAGAGGAGTGATGCAGAATTTTGTAAATGCCGGGCTTTTACTTTTTCACCAGGAAAGCCCTGAAAAATAAGGCCGCCAATTACACTGATATCTCTGAATTTACGCCGGGCCATTTCAGTTGAATTTACACTTCGTTGTATATCTGCAAACAGATTATCAGGAGTGAATAATTCATACACGTTACTGTCATCAACCGGTATGGGCTGATCACTCAGCAATTCAAATCCATAATCATTCATGGCAAATGAAAAAGTAATAGGCGTTATTTTACTGATGCGCCAGGCAAGTATTGCAGCCATGGCCTCATGTACCAGCCTGCCTTCAAAAGGGTATACAAATAAGTGAAAGCCATCTTTAGTTTCAATATGTTCTATCAATAACTCGTTTTGTTTGGGCAGGTGCGATAGTTCTTTCTGTAGATCTAGCAACGGAGCCAGTACCTGAATTTCTTCTGTTTTGATAAGGCTTTTTTCCATGGAGGCTTCATCAAGCTTTCTTCTTAGCATCATGCCCAGGTTTGCTGATAAAGGCATGCGGCCGCCCTGCCAGCTTGGTATGATAGATTTTTTTGCATTTGATTTCCGAACCATAGCAGTCATATCCTTTACAACAACAAACTCAAGGTTACGGCCCGATAAAGTAAATACATCACCAGGTGTTAACCGGGCAATGAACCATTCTTCAATAACACCAATATACCCCCCGCTTAAAAATTTTACTTTCATCATAGCATCACTTACAATGGTGCCGATATGCATTCGGTGCCGCATTGCAATGCGCCTGTTATTGATCTTGTACAAACCATCGATCACTTCTACTTTTTTATAATCGTCATAGGCTTTTAATGCATTGCCGCCTTCCGTAATAAAATGCAGGATCTCTTTCCATTCATCAGCAGTAATTTCGTTATAACAATAAGTTGTTTTTACTTCTTCAAAAATAACGTCTGGTAAAAACCCATCACTGATGGCAAGTGTAGATAAATATTGTATCAGTACATCAAAACAAAGCAGTTTAGGTTCTTTGCTTTCGATCAGATTTTCTTCAATGGCATTCTTCAGTGCAGCTGCTTCCATTAACTCCAGTGAATGCGTAGGCAGGAAATGAATATGACTTACTGAACCCGGCTGATGACCACTTCTTCCTGCTCTTTGTAAAAAGCGTGCAACACCTTTGGGGCTGCCAACCTGTATAACTGTCTCTACTGGCCGAAAATCAACACCAAGGTCAAGACTTGCTGTACAAATAACTGCTTTTAATTTCCCATCATGCAATGCATCTTCCACCCAAAGCCGCAACGCCTGTTCAATACTTCCATGATGAAGGGCAATTACACCTGCCAATTCAGGCTCTACCTGTAATAAAGACTGGTACCATCTTTCACTCATGCCACGGGTGTTGATAAAAATAAGTGTGGTACGGCTGCCTGCAATAATGGGCAATACTTTTTCTATTAGTTTTAAACCCAGGTGACCTGCCCAGGGATACTTTTCAATTTCATCAGGATAAATAGAATGAACTTCTATTTTCTTGTTCACTTTTGCTATTATAATAATGCCTTCTTCTTTTATGGGAGATAATAAGACTTCTTTTGCCTGTACCAGGTTGCCGATGGTTGCAGATATGCCCCAAAGAATAATTTTTTGGTTCTTGCCTGTTTTGGGAAGATGTACGATCCGGGATATTGCCAGTTCAACCTGCACACCTCTTTTACTGCCTAGCAATTCGTGCCATTCATCTACTGCAATAATTTTTAAGCTATCAAAAACGGCTGGGTAACCTTTTTGTGCCAATAAGAGATGCAGGCTTTCCGGGGTAATGATGAGCACTTCCGGCATCTTACGTTTTTGTTTTTGCCGTTCACTGATGCTTGTATCGCCGTTGCGAATACCAACTTTCCAGTTAAGTTCCAGTTCAAAAAAAACTTCCTCCATAGCACGGCCAATATCTTTGGCCAATGCTTTCAGCGGGGTTATCCATATTAATTGCAGCCCGCTATTTTTTTTGGTTTGATATGTTGAAGGATGTTCATTAATAAACTCGATAATAGCGCCTATAAAAACAGAATAAGTTTTACCATAGCCTGTAGGTGCATTCACCAGCCCGCTTTTTTTATTGAGTATCTGCTGCCAGGTCTGCTCTTGAAATAGAAAGGGTTCGTTGCCCTTTTGGCGCAACCATTCCTTAATGATTATATAACCTGCTGCTGAATGTAGTTTCAATTAAAAATAATGAGGGCGTAAGATAATTTTATTTTATTTCTTCTCATTTTTATAACCTGTTGATAATACTTTGTTCGAAAAGTTGTTAGATTGAGCCTGACAGCACTATTTAATTATAACCTCTTTTCGTTTTCAAATTTCAACCCGAGGCATTATACATCCGCAAAATTTCTTTAAGATCATCCAATGTATTTATTTCTTCTACCGTTTTATCCTTGCGCCACCTGCTTATACGTGGAAAACGCAATGCCACACCGCTTTTATGCCGGTTGCTTGCGGCAATACCTTCAAAAGCAATCTCGAATACCAGCTCCGGTTTTACCGTACGCACCGGGCCAAATTTTTCAATACTGTTCCTTTTTACAAATGCATCTACCTGTGCAAATTCCTTATCAGTAAGTCCACTATATGCTTTTGCAAAGCTTACCAGTTTATCGTCATCCTTTACTGCAAAAGTATAATCAGTATATAAATTGCTTCTGCGGCCATGGCCTTTTTGTGCATAGATCATTACCGCATCGATCGTTAGCGCATCTATTTTCCATTTCCACCAATCACCTTTTTTGCGGCCCGATAAATATGCTGAGTTATTTCTTTTCAGCATCAGCCCTTCGCTTCCTTTTTCACGACTCCCTTCCCTGCTGGTATGCAGTTGCTGCCAATCAGAAGCCTGCAGGGTAGGAGAGATCAATAATAAAGGATGATGCACATTGACAATTATTGTTTCCAGTAAATTACGCCTGTTTATAAAAGGTACTTCACGCAGGTCCTTGCCTTCATGCTCTAAAATATCATAAGCAACAAAGCCTACAGGAGCTTCTGTTAATTGTTTTTTGTTAATGTTCTTCCTGCCGATACGGGTTTGCAAAACAGAAAACGGGAGCGGCTTTACAATACCTTCACCTGCAGATGTATCCAGGCAAATGATCTCGCCATCTAGTACCAAACCATCGGGCAATGCAGCAGCAAATGCATTATACTCAGGAAACTTTTCTGTCATGAGTTCTTCGCCACGGCTCCACACAAATAATTCATTGTTGCGTTTGATCATCTGTCCACGGATGCCATCCCATTTCCATTCTGCTGTCCATTCCTGTATATCACCCAAAGCTGCAGGTTCACTTTCTACTGCATACGATAAATAAAAAGGGTAGGGCTTTGAATGATCAATTTTGCTGCTGCCCTCACTCAACAAGTCTTCTGCAGTTGTTAAAGCCGGATCCCAGTTGCCGCTGATACGGTGTGCGATTATTGAAGGAGATACATCCTTCGTTTTAGCAAGCGCTTTTACCATAATGGTTTGCGATACGCCAATGCGAAAGCCGCCTGTTATCAGTTTATTAAAAACAAATTTTTCATTCTTGTCCATTTGCTGCCAGCTGTCAAGAATGAAATTCCTTTTAATTTCATCGGGTTCTTTAATAATGCTGGTAAATTTTTCCAGGTAAAGGGACAATGTTTCATCTGCCGTATTTAAATTTTCTGTTTCGGGTAATAACAATGCGATGGTTTCTCCCAGGTCACCTACTGTATGGTAACATTCTTCAAAAAGCCAGGCAGGCGTTTCGCTGATCTCTATGCAAAGGTTTTTTAGAAAAGTTGAATTCACGATACGCTTTGGCCTTCTTCCACTGAACACCGCTATCACCCAAACCACATCTTTTGCGGGTGCTGATGCAAAATACTCCTGCAGTGCCAGTAGCTTCTCATTTGTCTTGGCGCTTGTCCCTATTGTATATACCAATGCTGCAAACTGCTTCATGACGTCCCGGTTTTTTCAATTTCAGTGATCGTTTCTTCCTCATCATTTCCATATTCTGTTTTTATTTCTGCAGCTTCAATACCATTTTCGGTAAGGTATCGGCTGAAGGAAGCCTGGAAACCATGAGTTGCAAATACTTTTTCGGCACCGGTTGCTTTTACGGCGTGTAACAAACCTTCCCAATCTGCATGATCACTTAACGCAAAGCCGGCATCTGCATTACGCCTTCTTGTATTGCCACGAACCTGCATCCAGCCACTGCATACACCGACACTGTAAGGAGAAAATTTTTTTATCCAGGGACTTCCATCTGCACCCGAAGGTGCAATAACAATATTTCCCTGCGTTTCAGTTTTTGTAGTGGTAGCAATTACCCTTTGCACTGCAGGTAAATTAAAGCGACTGTTCACCAATGCTTCATGCACATTGTGAACAGCGCCATGCAAAAAAACAGGCAAGCCAGTTTCGGCCAGAGGGGCCAGTAAGCGTTGAGCCTTGCCCAGGCTATATGCTATAAGCACACTTGTTTTACCGGCTGCATTATTTTCCATAACCCAGTTCTTGATGTTGCTGAAAATTTCCTGCTGTGGTTTCCATTTATAAATGGGCAGGCCAAAAGTAGATTCCGTGATGAATGTATGGCAGCGTACCGGTTCAAATTCTCCACTAATACCATCATTTTCTGTTTTGTAATCACCGCTTACTACCCAAACTTCACCGCCATATTCAATACGTATTTGAGAAGAACCGATGATATGGCCGGCAGGATGCAGGGATATTTTTACACCGTTCATCATCACGGTTTCATTCCATGCTACGCTTTCATAATTGTTATCGCCCAGTCTTAATTGTAAAATAGGTTTGGTTAAATGCTGGCAGAGATAATATTTGCTGCCCCACCGTGCATGATCGCTATGGGCATGTGTTATAACTGCCCGGTCAACTGGCTTCCAGGGATCAATATAAAACTGACCTTGTGGGCAAAACAATCCTTTATCGGTAAACTCTATCAGTGGCATCCGTGTACTTTACTGTATCAGGTAACTCATAAACCATGCCATGGGATTTTGTTTAACGTATTAGCTGTTTTGGATCTGATAAGCGCATACGATAAGCATTCATGGCTGTTATACCTAGCTTTTTTATCAACCCATAATTTACAATAACACCTACAGGAGCACCGATCACAGGTATCAACTGGGCCATTTTTGCAAGATCAATATAATCCCTGTATTCCTGCTGAAAATTGCGCCAGTCAAATTCATTAATTTCTTCGGGTAGATATGTACGTTTCTCTTCCCAATCCGTCATTTTTAAATAGATATTCCTGCGATGTACATCACTTGAAAATGAAAGTTCGAAAATGTGGAGCAGGTAAACTCTTTCTTTGTAGTCATCAATATCAAAACCATACAATGCAGCTATTTCAAAAAGCAGTTTAATTTTAATGCCAATTAAAATGGGAAAATCTGCCAGGCCTAATAATATACCCCCGGCCCCGGTAACACCTCCTTCAACAGCAGCCGTTTTTCTGTACACATCTATTTTTTTTAAAACAGCTTTTTCACATTCCTGCAGGTTTGTAAACTTTATGGATTCGGAAGTGGTAAGACCTGCTCCAAATAATACTCCACGTATCATTTGTTTTATAGTATTGGTAATCCCCCGGTGAACTTTTTCAGGTATCCAGGAGTTTATTTTAGTTTGAATTTTTTTTGAAAGATTGTTAATCAGTCCCGGCCTTCGCAGCATTTTATTTTGCCAGATGGTGAGTTCTTTTTTAACTGCTTCTTCATATCCGGTCATGGTAAAATGCTTTTAACAAAGGTACACTTACCGTACAGAATCTGCATATTAGGACTAGTTTAAAAAATTTTCAATTTATCAAAAATAGTATCAAGCGATGATCTTAATTTACTGATGGCTGCTTCAACTGCAACTTCATAATTCTTGGCTGTTGCAGAAACAGCTACCGGTGGTCTGCCTTCTACACGGGCTTCAAGCAAACATTTTTTATCATCAGGGCCTTGCTTGCTGCCATTATCATCAGATAAATGAACCTCAATCCTGGTTATATGTTCGCTGAACCTGCTTAATTTATCTTTTAGAAGAGTGCTTAATTTATCATTGAAATCTTCATGTACTGTAAGGTTCTTATCAGCATTAAATTGTATAAGCATAGTTTATTTTAATTATTTAAAAAGATATTAAACATTTGTTACGGAAATCAATAATTTTACCAGGGCATAATAATGATATTGAATTATCATCATTGCTTCTCAACAGTTACCCTCCACACAACATCACTTGCATCATCGGTAACCAGTAAAGAACCATCAGGCATTACAATAACGCCAACAGGCCTGCCGTATACTTTTTCTTTATCAAGATCAGCAACAAAACCGGTTAAAAAGTCCTGAGGCCTTCCTGTAGGTTTTCCATTTTTAAAAGGAACATATACTATTTTATAACCCGATAGTACTGACCTGTTCCAGGAGCCATGCTGTGCTATAAATGCGCCACCCTGGTATTGAGAAGGAAATAATTGTTTGGTATAAAACGTCAACCCTAATGATGCCGTGTGAGAACCAAGATCTACATCAGGGACTATAGCTTTTTTCACCAGGTCTGGCCTTTGCGGTTTTACCCGTGTATCAACATGGTTTCCGTAATAAGAATAAGGCCATCCATAAAATCCTCCGGGCTTTACACTGGTGAGGTAATCAGGGACAAGGTCATCACCAAGTTCATCTCTTTCATTTACGGCAGTCCACAGAGTAGAGGTACCTGGTGCCCATGCCATGCCTACAGGATTGCGAAGGCCGGAAGCATAAATTCGCAAGCCAGTACCATCCGGATTCATTTCAAGTATCTTGGCACGCCAGGTTTCTTTGTCAAAACCATTCTCTGCAATATTAGAACTAGAACCCACTGCAATATAAATTTTGCTGTTGTTGGCATTGGCAATAATATTACGTGTCCAGTGCCGGTTATTCTTCATACCCTTTCCGGCAGCAAGGTCAATAAGTTTTTGCCCCGTACCCATAATTTTTGTCTGCCCTGCTTTATAAGCAAAGCGGAGTACTGCATCGGTATTGGCAACATACAACCAATCGCCCATAATGAGCATACCAAAGGGCTGGTTCAATCCATTGTCACGGTTCAATAAAGTATCCCGTCCCTCTGGAATACCATCTTTATTATTATCTCTTAATAAAATTATTCTATCAGCACTCCGGGTGAGGTCTTCGGCACCCGCAGCCCCAAGCACAACGGCTCCTGCCTTTTCCAGTATTTTAAAATTAGAATTGCTTTCTGCTACAAGCACATCAGCATTGGGAGTAATATACATCCACCTTGGATTTTGAAAGCCATCAGCATATTTTGAAACAACAAATCCTTTGGGAGCCTGGGGCATTCTTCCATTCTCCCAGCCAATAACCTTGCTGAAATTCATAACCGATTTTGTAGCATTGGGTGGCGGCAGTGTATCTTTTTTTTTGTTTTGAGAAAATGCCGGGATCGAAAAAACGGCAAGCACAAGAAAAAGCATGAGAAATACCGTTAAGAAAATAAAATGATGTAATCGCATAAACCTGTTTTTAATTAATAAATCACAATTAGCTATACACTGCTTACTGATTAGTTATCAATTTTAATTCCAGAGTATATAATCAGTTAATATACGCCTGCCTGCAAAATATTTGTAGAGCATATTCCTCATAGCAGGCAGGAGGGATATAAAAATCCCCCTAAATATGATTACATTGACAAAAAGTTGAGGTGGTAAAGAATGGCCAATTAATGGAACTGCTTACAATGATATAATATATTTACAACCACTTTGTTTTTTTAAACAAACAGCTGCTCCATGCAAAAAATCATTTACGCTTTATTCTTTTTTGTTTTTAGTGAAACAGTTTATGCACAGGATACAATTCAGCAAATAGTACCCGGCAGAAAAAATGCAGTAAGCCAGTTAGGCAAGCCTTATGTAATTCTTATATCTGCCGATGGGTTCCGCTACGACTATGCCGATAAATACAATGCAGTGAATTTATTAAAGCTGCGTCGCAGCGGCGTAAAGGCGAAAAGCATGATCCCTTCCTTTCCCAGTGTAACCTTTCCAAACCATTATACCATTGCCACGGGTTTATACCCATCCCATCATGGATTAGTATATAACCAGTTTTACGACAGGAAACGCAATGCAACTTATAGTATGAGCGACCGCAAAACGGTTGAAGATGGGACCTGGTATGGCGGCACTCCGTTGTGGGTGCTTGCCGAACAGCAGGGCATGTTAAGTGCGTCTTATTATTTTGTGGGAACCGAAGCCCCTATTCAGCAAACAAGTCCTACTTATTGGTACAGGTTCGGCGATAATACAAATATTGATTACCGCATTGATAAATTGATAGAATGGTTAAAGATGCCAGAAGATATACGTCCCCACTTGATTACATTTTACATCAGTGATGTAGATCACGACGGGCATAAGTATGGCCCAGATGCACCTGAAACGCAGGCTGCAGTACAACGGGTGGATAGGGCAATAGGCAGCATGGTAGAAAAAGTAAATGCACTTGGCTTACCTGTTAACTTCATTTTCCTGGCTGATCATGGGATGGCTGCTGTTGATACAATAACCCGTATCAATATTGCAACCATGATAGATACTTCCCATTTTATAATTCGTGGTGGAGGCACAAGCTTACATCTGTATGCAAAAAATGCTGCAGATATTTTATCCACTTACGAAGGCTTAAAAAAGAGAGAAAATAATTTCACCGTTTACCTGCGTGAAAATATTCCCGCAAAGTGGCATTATAATACAACCGATGATCGCTTTGATCGTATCGGTGATATTTTTGTGGTACCCACCTATCCAAAAGTATTAAGCGGCTATACAAACCGTATTTCGCCGGGGGCACATGGTTTTGACCCTGCCATGAAAAAAATGCATGCAAGTTTTTATGCCTGGGGGCCGCAGATAAAAAAAGGGAAGACAATTGCATCTTTTGAGAATGTGCATGTGTATCCCTTGGTTTGCTGGTTGCTTGGCCTTACTTATTCTCATACAATTGATGGAAACCCCTCGGTGCTGGAAAAGATCGTGAAGTAAATCTTTCTCTACTTTATTTGCTACTGGTTACACTAATCATCAGATAAGCATAAAAATGGCCATCTTTATTCCAGGCCCATCCGCATAGCGATCATATGCTTTGTAAATCCACATTTTTCATAAGCTTTAATAGCTGCTTCATTATGCTGGTAAACATCCAGCCGCAGTTCAGTAATATGTTTTGATTTTGACCATGAAGACAATGCATCAATGATCATTTTATTTACTCCATTTCCACGCTGCGCAGGCACCACGTACATGAACCCGAGGTAGGCATGTTGCGTATGCTGCAGGTAGGGCTTTGCATCCTCTATTCGGGCATAGCCACAGCCGATCAATTTATTATCCAGCTCTGCAACAAGCAATTCAACATCATCGGCTTTTATCATTTTTTCAATGTCATAGTAATTGGTATGGCCGGTCTTTAAAGTCGGGTCAAAGGGCCGTTCCGCACTAATGACGCCCTGTTCAAAAACAAGCAGGGTATCAAGATCTTTTAAAACAGCTTTTCTTATAAATGATGTATTTATGTTCATAGCTTATAGTTGTACTTTACCGTAAAGAAAGAGTTTTTTTTAATTAACTGTTTACCATTCCTACATTACCGGATGTAGCTTCAAAAAATCAATTTATTCAAAATTGAAAGAATACATGAACTTTATAAATAATAATAAACCCATCGTCAATGCCTGTGCAATGGAACAATGCAAAACAAAATAAGCCCGCCCTGTTTGATTGGCTGGTCTTTACCATCAGCCTGTTGCTTGGTTTGATCTTCCCCAGGTTAAATGACCTTACCGCTTCTGCATCATTTTCCGGTTGGATGCTGGGCGGCCTTGGATTATACCTGGTTGGCTTATGGCTTAAGCATATGCCGGTATATCACCGCCTGGCAAAACAGGGAAACCAGCCGAAAGATATATCTTATCTGATATTCCTGATCATTGGCCATTGGATTATTATGCTGGCTGTAGTACTAATTGCTGAGGGTGCATTGAGATATCTTTTGGGTTTGCCAGAGCTATCAGGAAATTATCCTGTTTCTGGTTTCCGGGTGTTTATCTCAATATTTTTAGCTGCTTTTCTAACCTGGTTTGCTTTCCGATCGGGAACCAAAAGAAAAAAACCTCTGACAGAAAAATACCTGTACCAACGGGAACTGGCGGGCGATATAGTATTGATCACAGCTGTTTCTTTGTTCTCCTTTGTTTTTTGGGAAAAGAGCCTTGTTGGAGCACTGTCACAAATGCGGATGGATAGTATAGGTAATATATTACTGCTTTTTATTTTTCTTTCATTTGCCTATATGCTGTTTTACCTGCCATTGCGTTACCTGTATTTGATCGAAGATCGTTTGAACAATCAGGCATGGAAAAGATTATTGGTAATATTTCTCTTGATACTTGTGAGAGGATTGCTGGAGTCAGTTTTGTTTTGATCTGTTTCGGGCGAGTTTATACGTGTAGCAGAAGAAAAAATAAGAGCCACTTTAAAAAAAGTGGCCCTGGAATAAGGAGATCTTTATTAATGCTGTATGATGATCTTTTCTGTGCGTACCGTTTTACCTGCAGCATCGGTAACCTTCAATATATACAATCCATTTGCCAGCGAGCCGGTTTCGATCCTGGTAGCTATACCCGCAGATCTTTTCCTGCTTACAATTCTTCCATTTATATCTGCCAGTTCCATGATGCGATTACTTACATCAGAATAATTGTACACAACAATAAATGCATTAGCAGGGTTGGGATATACATCAATAGTTTTGTTTGATACATCCTCTTTAATGCTATTTGTATACAATTCAGCAAAGGGAGCTGCAGGGGGTACATAGGTAAACTCCAAAATACTGCCGGGGTTTGCAGGCGTTGTAGTAACGTTTCCGGTTGGGCCGGATGTAGAGCCACTGGAATCGCAGGCGACATAGATCTTCATTCCATCAGGTGATACAACAACATCTCTGAATCTTCCCAGGCCCCGGAAATAATGTATCGTATCGGAAATTATACTTTGTCCATCATTGCTTAACTGGTACCTGGATACAGTACCATTTTTTAAATTAGTGATGAGCAGCGAATTTTGCCAACCAGGTATGGCATTGCTTCCATAAAAATCGGCTCCGGAGGGCCCTACTGAAGGCCACAACATATTATCGCCACCGGAAGGCGGATTGGTAGCAGGGAAAAGTGAACGTAAAGGTTCTTTTGCATTTAAAGCCGCACAATTGTTTTGTTCATTTACTATCGTGAATCCGCCGGTTGTTCTTCCATTATAATTGCCATCGCACCAGCCGATAACATTAGGCCATCCATAATTTCGTCCAACTTCAATCGTGTTTATTTCATCATCACTGTAAGGCCCATGCTCATCACTGTATAAAATATCAACAGCATTAACTTTGCCCCATACCAACCCTTGCGGATTGCGATGTCCCAAAGAATAAACTGCTGTTGGCAGCCCACCATTTGTGTAAGGATTATCTGCCGGTATCCACGACCCCGCAACCAATTCTGTATTTAGCCGGAGAATTTTACCTTCATAGATATTCAGATTTTGAGAATTATTTACACGGGTGCTATTATCAAACTGCCCGGCGCCCATATCGCCAACTGAATAATATAATTTCAGATCAGGGCCGATGGAAATTCTTGCAGAGTTATGATCATTGCTGCCGGGTATATCCTGTAGTATAGTAACAGGATATTCCAATACTTGAGTAATTGAATTGTAAGTATATCTTTCGATCCTCGTTTTGCGTACCGTATTACTTAAAGATTGATAAGTGTAAGAAATATAAACATAAGGCTTGCCTATAGTAAACTCAGGATGTAATGCAAGTCCCATTAATCCGTCTTGCCCTCCACCACGTACCATGGTAGGGCCCAACGTAAGCACTGTGGTTTTTACAGTTGTTACCGGGTTTACAAAACTTACTTTGCCAGCAAATCTTTCTGTAAACCAGATATTATTATCAGGGCCATATACCAGATCATGCGGCATTCGTTGGTTGGTCAAAATGCTGCGTTGTGTAAATGTTTCTGAAGCTGCAGGGGCAGTAAGCGTAGTTACAGAAAGTGGAACACTTGCGGGGCTTTCATTGCCGGCCGCATCTTTTGCTTTTACCGTCATGGTATATGATGTGGCTGCTGTAAGCCCGGTTACATTATACGTTGTACCGGTAGCCAATAATTGATTTATTTTTACTCCATTGCGGTAAATATCATAACCGGTTACTCCTATATTATCAGTTGATGCTGTCCATTTAAGTGTAAAGCTTGCCTGTGCAATTATTGATGACACTAAATTAAGCGGAGCTGTTGGAGGAATGGTATCAGGAGCTGCTGTTGTTACATTTAAGCTGCTGCTGTTTGCAGACAAGTTGCCTGCAGCATCTCTGGCCCTTACATAATAATTGTACATGGTAGAAGGTAATAATTGCGTAACATTATATGAAGTGGCAGTTATATTTGTAGGATTTATTTTCACAGCATTCTGGTAAACATCATAACCGGTCACGCCCACATTATCGGTAGATGCCGTCCATGATAAGGTAAAAGAAGTTGTCGTGATATTTGATGCCGCCAGGTTTGCAGGAGCAGTAGGTGGTTGTGTATCGGGCAATTGTGTCATTAGCCTGCTGCCCGGAATTACCTCGCTGGGTGCGCTTATTGACTGGCCCGGTTTAGCCCAGCCTACTGCAAGATTATCATTGCCTGTTGCCTCTTTCATCAATGCTTCCACATAATAAACCTGTCCTGCAACCAGGGAAATTGCAACAGACTTTTGAGTGGTATATTTATTCCATTCTCTTGAATTGGTAGCATTTGTATTGTATGCGATCCTTACTTTATTTGTAGCACTGCTGGTAGTACTTAACCACAATTCTGCACTGGCATCACTGGCGATCCAGAAAACATAAGAACCCGTTGTGGGAGGGCAGATATATCCATTCATCCTTATGCCCAGGTTATTACCCAGGTTTACAGGCATCTCAAACAGGGTTCTTGTGCCTGATGAAGATGGATAGTTTGGGTAATTGACATTTGATGTAAGGTTGTAAACTGCAGAGCCACTGATATTATTCCATCTCTGGAAATTGATACTGCCTGTACCGGTACAGGTTTGTGCATGGGCATTGATTCCTGAAAAAAGGATTACAATGAATGCAAGAAAAAGTTTTTTCATGCTGGAGATTTTAATTAGGGTTATAAAAGGGTCGTGCGAACCTGAAAATAAAAATTTGCATATCATTTTTTTGCAAAAAGACTGTCTATCAATTTTTGGTCAAAATGATCATCTATTTTACCGGTAATATTATGGTATACCGAACTGATGAAGATGGTTTGAGCTGCACTGAACACTGCAAAGATCAAAAAGCCAACCATCACACCTATAAAAATACCCAGGATGATATTTACATAAACCGCAATTAAAAAAATGGGAATCATGGCCAGTAAAAACGCCAATGTTTGTATAAGACCCAGGCTAAATGTAGCGGCAAGGCTTTCGCCCCATTTCTCTTTCATGAGTTGTGTAGATCTTTTAAAAGCTGCAATGGGCCCCAGTTTTTCATAGGCAATTACCGGCACTACAAAAAAAGTGGTGATACCCCAAACGATACCAATAAGGCCTGTAATAATTTTGCCCAGCCAGCCGGAATTTTCCTGTATAATCTTTAAAATGGTGCCCACGGTTGCTGCAAATAACGCCCATGATAAGATAACGCCGATGCGGCTGGCGCTGAATTTTAATCCTATGCTTACACTTACTTCCTCACCGTCGAAGTATAGTTTGCTGCAATGGATGAGGGCCATGTTAAAGAACACCACTACAAAGTAGTTTACAAAATAGAAAAGGAACATAATGGCATAATTCAATACGTCATTATCAGTATTTATATAATCCACATCCCAGCCGGCTGCAGCCATGATGCCTAAAATAAAAATTCCCATCATCAGCAGCAGTGATATGCCAGAAAGGACGGGAAAAATAATGAGTTGTTTGTTTTTTTTAAGGATGGAGAAACTGTTCATAGTAATCGTCCACCCGTTGCTTAAACGGTCAAAAAAGTTCATAAGTTAGTTTTAGGTTAATTAGGTAAACTAAAAGTAAAGAATGAATTGGATATTTATGAGTTTTATTTACAGGCGGATGCTAAGGCAAGGTTTAGTTGTCTCGTTACCATTGTTTCCATACTGCTTGTTTAATACTTTAATTTTCGCCGTTGCTGTTCGCCCGTTAGCCTAAGCAGCTTTTGGCAATCACCAACACCATTCAGAGTGCAAAAAAAATAAACAACCAACATGCTTTGTTGTTGGTGACAGCTTCATCAATACAACCGGCACGAACTCCATCGGTGAAAGTAAAAAATACCCTGAGAAGGGTATTTTTTACTAATATATGAATGATAATTTTGAGCTGAAATTATTTCCTTAACTATCAAAACAATCTATGATGAAAACAGCAACACAATTATTATCCGTTTCCCTATTTGCATTTTGCAGCCTTTTTTTGGGGTCTTGCAAAAAAGAATCTACTACCCCTATGGGAAACCAGGAACTTACCGCCGGTAAGGGTGAAATACGCTTTGATCATACCGGGGCACAAAGCGGCAGTTTTCAATCTGTATTGGCCACTTCAACTGCTGCATCAAGCGGTGGTATTACTCAAATAGCCTGTACAGTAGTATCGGGTACAAGTGCCAAAACCGTACAGATCGTTTTTCCAACTAGTATCGCAGTAGGCACCACTACCCAGGCTTCAGCAGGTGCTGATCTTACCAATGGTTTTTTAATGGCTTTTGCAACAAGTGGTGGTGCTGGCTGGGCAATAGGAGGCGGAACTGCTTCAGGTTTTTCGGTTACTGTAACCAAAAATACCGGTACCGAAATGGAAGGTACATTTAGTGGTGAACTGGGCAGCGACAGCGACGCAACCAAGGTGACCCTTACCGGCGGGTATTTCCATTGTAAACTTTGATAACGTTATCTTATAGCTAAAAACGCCTTTTTACAGGCGTTTTTTTTGTGCCTGCATTAGACCTTAACTAGCGCAGATATGCAGCTTTGGTTTATGTGTAAGGGTACCTGTAACATTATAAATAGCTTTTGATTAAAAGGTTAGAGACGAGTATAATTTGGCACAGATATGCATATGCTACGTTTCCTTTACTGTATATCTGCGCCAGTAGGCGAAAGAATGGTTTACACTAATTCGCCGTTGGTTGAAAACCAGACGGCGGCAAGAAGTTCATATTCGGGGTAGGGATGTGGTAAGTAATGCAACTCCTAAAACAAGAGAGCCGCTTTTTTAAAGCGGCTCTCTTGTTTGGTAATTTACAATTAAAAAATATAACGTAACCCAAACTGTACCTGCCAGCGGGAAATCAATTCAGGGCTGGAAGTGAAGGTTGTAGTTTGTGAAGGATCAAACTGGTAAGTAGGCATATTTCCTGAAAGCCCAACAGAAAGCGGCTGATAATAGCCGGTAGTTGTTGCATATTTACGAACTCCCCATTCGCTGCTCAGCATATTCCCCAGGTTTTGTACATCTATACTAAACTGAAAAGTATTTACTGACTGTCCTACTTTTAATTTAAAATCCTGCAATACCCTCAGATCCAACTGACTGAAACCCGGGGATACTGCACCATATTTTTCAGTATACCTACCTCTCCTGGCATTTAAGTACTTATCCTGGCGAATAAAATTTTCTAAGGCAATACGTTGTGCGGCTGCATTCTGTACATTACCATTTACATCAGTAAAAGGAGCAAAATTCATAACATTGATCTCTGCATTGGTAGGTACATACATCAGATCGTTGGTACCAGTGCCGTCATTATTTATATCGCCACCATATACATAAGCATAGCGGTTGCCAGAACTCCAGCTACCAAATAATGAAAGGGTAGTTGCATATTTCTTATTCATGCCATATTCAAATTTTTTGGATGCAGCCAGAATAAAACGATGAGTATTGCCGTATAACGAAGGAGACAATTCAGGTTTATTGGCATTATTTAAAATAGGGTTCCTGTCAAATGCATCGCTGGATATCTCGGCAGAAATGGAACTTACATCTTCAGCCTTTAGATAATTATAGCCTGCCATCAGGTACAACCCGTTCTTAAAATTATGTATTGCCTGCAGGCTTGCATTAAACTGGTAGCCTTCTTTATCATTGGTGAACACATATGCATTTGCTGTACCCTGGTTGGCAGCAGTGTATATTTTACGGTTATCTCCTGTACCGGAACTTAATGTACCCGTTGGAGTTCCTAATTTATAATTACGAACGATCATAGCATTTACATCCTTTGTATAAGAGAGGTCTACAGAAATAACAGTACCTGTTGGGATCCTGAAATCTGATCCGATATTACTTCTCCATACCTGTGGCCATTTAAATTTACGGTCAGTTGCGCAATAGAAGAAACTAAAAGGATTACCAATATGGTTGCCTACCCAAACAAAAGGAAAACGGCCGGTGAATAATCCTGTACCACCTCTTATCTGTACTGACCTGTCTCCTTTTACATTCCAGTTAAAACCAATTCGGGGAGAGAAAAGTGGGTTGCCGCTTGGTAATCTACCATTATCTAGTTCTTTACCTGCTCCGTTGGTAACAGGCCTTCCATCTCTATCAAATAAAATAAGGTTGTCATTGTTTTGAAAAGTAGGACGGCCTTCTGTATAATTACCGGCAAATGTACCATCTGGATTAAAATTCGGGCTTTTAAAACTGGCTTTGTTGTAAAGAGGTTTATCTATTCTCAATCCTAAAGTGATCTTAAGATTTTTTGTAGCCTGCCATTCGTCTTGCAGGTATCCCGAAAGTTGTGCAACAGTTATGTAATACCAGGTCCATTGATCGGCGGCAGCTCTTTTACGGGCATAATTTACATCCACATCAAGCGGGTAAGCACCAAAAACCACAGCACCTCCCACCGGTACACTGTCTTTAAATGTTTGAATATCTATATCACCAAACAAAGTTGGCCCATAGCCTGTAAGGTTAAAAGAATTTGCAAATTTGAATGATTCATAGGAAACACCTGCCGTAAATGTGTGGTTCTTCATATAAAAATTAAAATCGTTGGTTGCCTGAAACGCATCCTGGTTAAGGCGGTTAAATATAGAGAAGGGTTCATGGCCGGCTATTATATAGCGGGTACCAAATTTTGAAATATTTACAACCGGGAAAGGTACTGAGAAAGGATTTCTTTTATCCCGGAAACTTGTGTACACCAACCTGAGCTTATTAGCATACTTACCATTAAAATTTGATTTCAATTCTGTACTGAAGGAATGAAGCTTATTTACGATTTGGTAACCGGAATTCTGGAATTGCAAGGTAGTATAATCGGGCCCCCTGCGACCTATGGCACTGGGATGAGCAGGCTTATCTTTTTTAGCATCTAAGCCATTGTAAGTAAACGATAATTTGTGAATGGAATTGATATTCCAATCCATTTTATACAACCATTTATAATTGGTTTGCTTAAGACTGAAGCCCTGGTATTCGCCGGTTTCGTAACCAAACCTGTTCTTTAAAATTGATCTCACAGCCTGCAGGTCAGATTCCAATACCCTTGACGTGGAAATTTTACCTGCGTTACCTGCATTTCTTGCTTCATAACTACTGGCAGCATCACGGCGCTGCTCTGTTTCAAAACTTACAAAATAAACAATTTATTTTTTATAAAAGCGCCGCCTAATGCAAAACCTGCCTGCACCTGGCTCAGGTCTGTGATAGGTTGTTTTACTTTATCTACTTTTTTTCCGGTAAGCCCATCATTTCTAAAAAACCCATAAACTGTACCCGTAAATTTATTAGTACCTGATTTAGTAACCGTATTTACACCTGCTCCCGTAAAGCCCGCCTGTGTAACATCATAGGGAGCAATATTAACCTGTATCTGGTCAATAGCATCTAAAGAAATAGGTTGAGATCCTGTTTGTCCTCCAGGGGTAGGGGCGTCGAGTCCAAACGGGTTATTGAATACGGCGCCATCCAATGAAAAATTATTGTATTGTCCATTGCGGCCTGCAAAAGAAATACCATTATAATTTGCAGATGCTGAAGGTGTGAGCCGTAAATAATCATCAGCCGAACGGGAAATTGTGGGAAGCGTTCTGATTAGGCGATTATTGATATTTGTAGAGGCTCCTGTTTTGCGATCATCAATTAATCTTGAACCTGCATTTACGGTTACATTTTCCAATTCTTTACCCGATTCACGTAAAGTAAACTCAATTGTATTATTCAATCCCAGATCAAGCATAATATTATCCATAACTGCAGCCTGGTAACCTACATTGGTTACGGTTACTTTATAAGGGCCACCAACCCTGAGGTTTGGTAAAGTAAAGCGGCCATCGGCACGGGTGATAATGGTTTGATTAAAACCTGCAAGTTGATATTCAATGGTAACTGATGCACCTGCAATAGCCTGTGCTTTATTATTTTTCACTTCGCCGGTTATAGTGGCCGTGGTAACCTGCGCATTTGTAATTGAGGAAAAAAACAGGGTAAATAGTACAATAGCAATGTTTTTTAGAAAAGAGAAATTCTTCATAATATTAGTTTTAGCGTTTAAGTTTAAAAACCAATTTGCAGTAGGGGTAGGTATAAAATTTTTGCTATATTAATACAAAAAGAATTAGAAAAAAATTTTACATATGGCATTTTTATGCACACATGTGGAATATGTGTGATTTCCTATTAACCCATACATAATCTCAGCAAGGAACTGTGTTCAGGCATCGAATTCCTTCATTGCCATTATGTATTGACTTCGCCAGAATGTTATGATTACACTTCAACTTCGCTCAGTGCTTAAAATAAACTACTTTTGCCCCCTCAAAAAGAGTTAGAACGTACATGAAGAACATCAGAAATTTTTGCATCATTGCACATATTGACCATGGCAAAAGTACCCTTGCCGACCGATTACTGGAATTTACCAAAACCATTGGCGAAAGGGATATGCAGGCACAGGTACTGGATGATATGGACCTGGAAAGGGAAAAAGGCATTACCATTAAGAGCCATGCTATACAGATAAATTATAACTGGAAGGGTACCGAATACGTGCTTAACCTGATAGATACTCCCGGCCACGTTGACTTCAGTTATGAAGTGAGCCGTGCCCTTGCTGCATGCGAAGGGGCATTGCTTTTGGTGGATGCCAGTCAAGGTATACAGGCTCAGACAATCAGCAACTTATACCTTGCTATTGAAAATAATTTAGAGATCATTCCGGTGATCAATAAGATAGATATGGATGGGGCAATGATACCGGAAGTTACCGATCAGATCGTTGAACTCATCGGCTGCAAGCCCGAAGATATATTGCTTGCCAGCGGTAAAAGCGGTATTGGCATCGAGGAGATTTTGACTGCAATCATTGACCGTATCCCGGCACCCAAGGGTGACCCTAACGGACCTTTACAGGCATTGATATTTGATAGTGTGTACAACAGCTTCAGGGGTATCATTGTGTATTACCGTGTTTTTAACGGCACACTCAAAAAGAACGATAAAATTAAATTCAGTAATACCGGACTGGAATATGGCGCCGATGAAGTTGGGATATTGAAATTTGGTATGAGTCCGAGGCCCGAGGTAAGAGCAGGAGATGTAGGTTATATCATTACCGGCATTAAGAATGCCAAGGAAGTAAAAGTGGGTGATACCATCACCACAACTGTCAATGGATCTCCCGATGCCATACAAGGTTTTGAAGATGTGAAGCCCATGGTATTTGCAGGCATCTTCCCGGTAGAGACAGATGCTTTTGAAGAGCTTCGTGACTGCATGGATAAGCTGCAGCTGAATGATGCTTCACTTACTTTTGAGTTAGAAACTTCGCAGGCATTAGGTTTTGGTTTCCGCTGCGGATTTTTAGGCATGCTGCATATGGAAATTATACAGGAGCGATTGGAAAGGGAATACAATCAAACCGTGATCACAACTGTACCCAATGTAAGCTTTATTGCAACTACGGTAAGGAAAGAAGTGATCAAGATCAACAACCCTACAGAAATGCCCGACCCTACACGGATAGATCATATTGATGAACCTTTTATTAAGGCGCAGATCATTACCAAGCCAGAATATATCGGTAATATCATGACGCTTTGCATTACCAAGCGTGGCATTCTTACGCACCAGCAGTACCTGACACCCACCCGTGTGGAGCTGAGTTTTGAAATACCCCTGACCGAAATTGTTTTTGACTTTTACGATAAATTAAAGAGCATTACCCGTGGTTATGCATCGTTTGATTACCATCCTTTAGAATACCGCCCAAGTGATATTGTGAAGATGGATATTTTATTGAATGGTGAAAAAGTGGATGCCTTAAGTGCATTGATACACCGTGGGCGTGCTCATGAGTTTGGCCGCAAGCTTTGCGAAAAACTGAAAGAGCTGTTGCCCAAGCAACAGTTCCAGATTGCGATACAGGCAGCTATTGGTGCCAAGGTAGTAGCAAGAGAAAATATCAGTGCTATGCGTAAGGATGTTACTGCTAAGTGTTATGGTGGTGATATAAGCCGTAAAAGAAAACTTTTAGAAAAGCAGAAAGAAGGTAAGAAGCGTATGAAGCAAATAGGTAATGTAGAAGTGCCGCAGGAGGCGTTTTTGGCGGTGCTTAAGTTGAATGATTAGAAAATATTCAACGATCAATATTCAGTGTGGTGGCAGTTGCTCTACGTATCAGCTTGATACAATTGAATGAAAGATTCTTTAACTTGAATATTGAGCATTGGATATTGAGAAATCATTCTTCTTTCTTTAGGAACATAACTTTAATAACAAAATTTAAATCCATGAGCAATTTTTCTTTAAATGCAGATATAAACATTGAAGTGCAGGCTTCTTTTATAATTAAGGGAAGCAATGCCCCTTTAACCGGTGCAGGCTACGAGTTCAGGTTGTTTGAAAAAGATTTTATGGAAGATGATTACTTGGGTAAAAGTGCATTGGATGAAAACGGTATTGCAAAAGTTTCATTTAAGCATGGCGACTATATGGATTTTTTAAACCCGGAAAAAAATCCCGACCTGTATTTTGCATTGTACAATGGTGAAGCACTTGTCTTTCAAAGCCCGGTAATGCGTGACCTTGATCTGGATGGAATGGAAAAATTTAAAATGGGAGAGGGAGAGGTGATTGATTTGGGAACGTTTTTGATTGAAGGATAATACTATAAATTTTGAACTGTCGGTTTGAGCTTGTTGAAGACGGTGTAGATCAGCTGACAGTTACTATATTTCAACCCGCCTTCGACAAGCTCAGGCTGACATCATTTTATTTACCGGGAAATAAAAATGACTAATTCCCGCCCTTACCTTTCGGTTTTACTGGTTTCACTTCTTCCTCTATTACTTTCAATTTATTTTCATCAATATTCCCTGATGGATCACGGATGGGATTGGGTACGGGGGCCTCTCCATCGGGAGTTACAACATTGAACACTTTTTCTACATGTACCCATTTGCCGCCCTTCCATTTAAAACCTTCATAATCGCCATCACCAACCAATGTCCATTTCTTTTTTGGTTCGTTACTTTCTGATACCAGGTGTTCTACAATGATCATGTCTAACTCCTTATCATAATTTAAACGTGGGCCTGCTTCTTTTTTATATTCCAATATAAAACGGCTTTGCGATGTTTTAAAAACACTGTCTTCTTCAAAACTGAAATACCGGCCACCAAACGTAGGCTCGTCATTTAAGAAATGTAATACTTCAATTATTTTGCGGCTGCTGCGGATATTATTCTCATCAAAACCCAAGAGGGTATAAAAATTCTGGTTGCTGCTTTTCTTTTGTATGATCTTGTAATAGATTGCACCTATCCAGCCAAAATGATTGCCGATGGTATCAACCACATTTGTAGTAACATCAGATTTATCGATCAGCGGGTATAATTTTAAAGATCCATCATAGGTCTTCATCTGAATAGCACCGTGCTGCCTGATTATATTTTCATTAATGACCAGCTGCCAGGTAAACATGCGGAAGACGCTATCCGGTGAATATAAAACAGAAACTGTTTGTAAGGAGTCAAAAGGATAGTGAAAGGAATGCGGTGTTTTTAATGCCCGTACTAAAGTTCGGGTAAAATTGCTATCAGCCTCAAAACGATTCTCGGCATTAATACCCTGTATTATTTTAAAGGAAAGTATTTTTAGTGAATC
>JAYUYX010000178.1:0-23750 GCA_043752205.1 Chitinophagaceae bacterium | reverse complement strand
ACGGCCACATTTCACCGGTTTTTTATAGTGCTTTGGCGCGCAGTGGGTATTTCCCGGTAAAGGAATTGGCTACGTTTCGCAAACTGGACAGCAGGTTGCAGGGTCATCCAACAACACATGAACACCTGCCGGGTGTTCGGATCGCCAGCGGTTCACTTGGTCAGGGAATGAGTGTGGCCATTGGAGCGGCACTTGCTAAAAAATTAAACAACGACGATCAGATCGTTTATTCATTACATGGGGATGGGGAACTGGATGAAGGGCAAAACTGGGAAGCCATCCTGTTTGCGGCACATAAAAAAGTGGACAACCTCATCGCTACGATCGACTGGAACGGCCAGCAAATAGACGGATCCACCAATAGTGTAATGAACCTGGGAAACCTAAGGGCCAAATTCGAAGCCTTTGATTGGGAAGTAATGGAGATGGAAGGAAATGATATGGATGCCGTAGTTGCCGGACTTGAAAAAGCAAAAACCCTGACAGGAAAAGGAAAGCCGATCGTGATTTTGATGAAAACAGGTATGGGGAAGGGCGTGGATTTTATGGAAGGCAGCCACGAATGGCATGGCATTGCCCCTAACGACGAACAATTACAAAAGGCGCTTGCACAGTTACCTGAAACTTTAGGCGACTACTAAAATAAAACCTCTGTAATTCTGCAGAGTCTAAATTCCCCCTTCAGGGGGCTAGGGGTTTTTGGGTATGAAAATAATTCCACTCAGCGAAGGTGCTTTTACTATTGATGCTACGAAACAATTTGTACCGTTTGATACAAATAAAGATGACCTGCAGCAACGGCCAATTGGCAGTTTGCTGGTAGAGATACAACCCTTCGTTATTATTACTTCAAAAGATGTGATCTTACTGGATACCGGGCTTGGCTTTAATGTGCCTGACGACAGTTTGCAGATTCATCAGAATTTACTGAACAATGGCATTGGCCCAATGGAAGTAACCAAAGTATTGATGAGTCATTTACATAAAGACCACAGTGGCGGCGTAAGTAAAGAAGATAAAATACTGAACCAGAAGTTCATGAGCTTTCCCAATGCTGAATACTATGTAAACAAAGATGAGTTTGATTTTGCGATGGCCAAGGGTAAACCATCCTACACTCCAAATGAATTTGATATTTTGGGTAAGACCGACCAGGTTATTTTTACGCATGGCAATGGAATGATTGGAGATTATATTAAGTACGAAGTAACCGGTGCTCATTGCCCATTTCACCAGGTATTCTGGATTGAAGAAGACGGAGAGAAGATTTTCTTTGGTGCTGATGTGGCCCCGCAGTTACAGCAAATGAAAAATAAATTTATTGCCAAGTACGATTTTGATGGCCGCAAATGTATGGAACTGCGACAGCAGTGGTGGGAGCAAGGCGAAAAAGAAAAATGGACATTTTTATTTTATCATGATATTAAGACGCCGGTATTTGGGTTTTAATTCCATAAAACCTATAAGGTCTGCGGGGCAAGGTGGCAGCCCTGCAGACCTTATAGGTTTATATTAAAAGCCGCAAACTTAATTTGCGGCTTTGTAATTTCTTATATTCTTTGGGTGAAAATTATCTTATCCTGTGCAAATAATCATTATTCATAAACTGCTTATGAATATCCTTCAGGTCTCTTAAGATACTGGCATCAACCAATGTGCCTGATGTTTCTAATAAAAATCCGCCGATCAATTCGTTATTCACTGCTGTTTCTACTTCAAAAGTTTGTCCGGCAGTAGCAGTGGCTTTTACATTGGCCATGATGGCATTCAACATATCATCGGTAATAGGATCAGCAGTTGTAATTTTTACTTTGTGAATATTACGCAGTGCATTAAACTGGTCAATATAAGTAGTTGCAATTTCGGGCAGGTTTGTTTCTCTTGCTTTGCGTACCAATAACTGAATAAAAGCACTGGTAAGTGTACTTACTCTTTCTTTGGTGATAGATTCAATGATCTTTCCTTTGGCAGTTGGTTTAATAACCGGGCTGCGCAGCATGTTCACAAAATCAGGGTTGCTTTTGCAAATCTTGTGTAACCATTTCATATCGGCATATACGGCATCTACCTGGTTTTGCTCTGTTGCCAGATCAAGTAAACTTTTTGCGTAACGGCCTGCTAAACGTGGATTGTTCATACCCCTGTCCCCTAAAGGGGAACTTGATTTGTATCAGTATTCCTTATTCAAAAATACTGATGGTTAAAATTTATTTTCGATCTCCTCCATGCACCCCTTTAGGGGATGATGGGGGTTTAATTCAGCTTTACTTCCGCAGCAAGTGTTTTAATATAATTCTCCTGCTCTGTTTTGTTGCTTAATTCTTTACGCAATACTTTTTCACTTACTTCCAATACTAAGCTACCAACCTGGTTTTTAATTTCGGTTAAAGCAGCCATTTTCTGGTTTTGAATAGAAGCATGTGCATCGGTCATGATTTTATTTGCCGCAACTTTCGCTTCTTCTTTGGCATCGTTGATCATTTTGTCTTTGGTTTCCTTTGCTTCTTTAAGCATGCTGGCTCTTTCTTCACGTGCCTGTGTAAGAATGGCTTCATTTTCATTCTTCATTTGTGCCATTTCCAGCTTGATTCTTTCGGCTGTAGCCAATGAATCAGCAATGTTTTTTTCACGTGTTGCCAAACCGCCAATAATGGCAGGCCATGCAAATTTTTTCAATAGAAAAAATACGATCAGGAAGGCAAGAAGCGTCCAGATAATAAGGCCGAAGGCCGGTGTTAATAATTGCATTTTATAGTATTTATAAAATAAAAAATTCTGAAATGTTCAATATTGATTTTCCGTACAAGAGTGCGACGCCAATGAAGCATCATAGTTGCACAAAAGCTGGGCTCAAAAAAATCTACTCCGCATTTCCCCCTTCAGGGGGTTAGGGGGTAAAAATTACTGCATCCTCCGTCCTGTACTTTGGATGCAGTAAAGGTTTTTAAAGCACCATAGCAAGGAAACCAATGATGATCGCAAATAATGCTGCTCCCTCAACCAAAGCGGCTGTAAGGATCATGTTACTACGAATGTCATTGATAGCTTCGGGCTGGCGGGCGATTGATTCCAATGCACCTTTACCAATCTGGCCGATACCTACACCGGCACCGATAGCACCCAATCCGGCACCAATGGCACCACCTGCGTTAGCTACTGCTTCTAATAAGAAAAAATTCATAATTGTGAATTTATGTTGGTTAAAAAAAACTTGAATTAATGTGCTGCAACAGTATCATGTGCATGGTCATCATGCCCGCCTTCGAAAGCCTGGCCAATGAAAACTGCTGTTAATATGGTAAAGATAAAGGCCTGCAAAAATGCCACCAATACCTCGATAAAATAAATGAAAATGGTAAATGCAATTGAAAAAGGTGAAAAGCCCCAGCCAATATACTGGTTCAATGCAGCCATGATAAAGATCAGGGAGATCAAACAGATGATAAGAATATGCCCTGCTACCATGTTTGCAAACAACCTGATCATTAATGCAAAAGGCTTGGTGAATATACCCAGGATCTCAACAGGCACTAAAATAACTTTTACCCAACCTGGTACGCCCGGAGGGTTAACGATATGCATCCAATAATGCTTATTGCTGCTGAACAGTATTACTACAAAAGAAATGATGGATAAAACAAAAGTAAAGGCAATATTGCCGGTAACGTTTGCTGTGCCAGGTATTAAACCTATAATATTATTGATAAGGATGAACAGGAATACCGTTAACAGGTAAGGAAGGTATTTATTGCTTTTAGCACCCAGGTTTGGTTTAGCAACTTCATCATTAACAAAGTTAACAATGGTTTCCATAGTATTCTGCATACCCTTTGGCGCTGAAGTTATACCCTGGCCGGTACCATATTTTTTGGCAACCCTGATGAGAATCACAACTAATAAGGTAAGTGCCAGGAACATTTGCACCACGTTACGGGTAAGAGAAATATCATAAATACTCGCTGTAGCAGTGTGGTCAATTTGTCCGTTTGTATCTACGGCTACAATTTTTCCCGCTGCATATTTATTACGGTCTAATTTTTCATGGTCAATTCTTTCGTTGGTTAAAAGAGTATAACCATCAACTACATGCTCGCCATGATGAAAGGCTGAAGACATGAAAGTTGAAAAACCTTTTTCTTTTGAATATAAAATAACCGGCAAAGGAATGGTTGCATGGTGCATCTTACCATCGTCTCCTTTATAAGATAAAAAGTGGAATTCATGGGCATCCATAATATGGCCGAAGATCACTTCGTTGGCATCAAAGATCTTTTCTTTTTTGGGTGTGTCTCCTGTAGGTTCAGGATTGGCAAAAGATACATTATAAAAAAACACTAAACTTATGCTGAAAACCGCTACCAGTAATGATTTGATGCTCTTTGATGCCATAATATACCTGTAATTTGCCGCAAAGATAAGGATGGAGGGGGGATTTTTAAAATTAGAAGCTAAAAATGTAGAAATTTGATGATTTGGAGGTTTGGTGATGGGTATTATTAAGCTTTTTATGAAAGTCGGTTAAAATAAGATCGGACAAATCATCAAATCACTTTCTCCTGCTTTTCAAACTGCATTTTATGTAACTCATAATAAAACCCACGCTTTTTAAGTAATTCAGCATGGTTGCCGATTTCTTTTATCTCGCCTTTATCAAGCACAATGATTTTATCGGCCTTGCGGATTGTTGAGAGGCGATGGGCAATTACAATAGAAGTGCGGTTTGCGATAAGTTTGTCAATAGCGTGTTGGATCAGGGCTTCACTTTCGGTATCTACCGATGAAGTGGCTTCATCCAGGATCAATATAGCAGGATCGTATAGGAGTGCCCTTACAAAAGAAAGTAACTGCCGTTGGCCTAAAGAAAGCGTAGCTCCTCTTTCCATTACATGGTAATCATAATTTCCCGGCAGCCGCAAAATAAAATCATGAATGCCGATCATTTTTGCAGCACGTATAACATCCTCATCCTGTATAGCAGGGTTGCGAAGGGTAACATTATCTTTTACAGAACCGCTGAATAAAAACACATCCTGAAGTACTACCGCAATTTTTGACCTGAGGTCATCAAGTTGAAAATCCTCAATAGGGGTATTATCAATTTTTATGCTCCCTTTATTTACCTGGTATAGCCTGTTCAATAAACTGATGATGGATGTTTTACCACTTCCAGTATGCCCAACAATGGCTAATGTTTGCCCGGCTTCGAGGGTAAAGCTGATGTTTTTTAAAACATACTGTTCATTTGTATAAGCAAACCAAACCTTATCAAATATTACTTTACCTTTTAGATGTTCAGTTGTGGCATTACCTTCGCTGATCGTTGTGTCATCATTATCCAACACTTTAAAAACACGTTCGCTGGCAATCATACCCATTTGCAGCACGTTAAACTTATCGGCAATAACCCTTAAAGGCCTGAATAATAAATTTAAGCAAAGGATAAAGGCTGTTATTACACCGGCTACCTTTTCTGCCTGTTGAGGATGTACTACATCTTTTGCGGCCCACCATACCAATAAGCCTATTGATAATGCCATTACCAACTCAACGATTGGAAAAAAAACGGAGTAAGCAAAAATAGCCTTGATATTGGCGTTGCGATGCTCTTTATTAATGCTGTTGAATTTCCCTAACTCTCTTTTTTCAGCAGCAAATACCTGGATGATGGCCATTCCGGTTATATGCTCCTGAACAAATGCATTGAGGTTTGATACTGCATTACGAACCTGTATAAAGGACCTATTGACGCTTTCCTTAAAAAAATAAGTAGCTATAATTAAGACCGGAAAAGGTGCCAGGCAAACCAATGTTAACTGTGGACTTACAGAAAACATATAGGCCAATACGGAAAAAATGGCCAGCAGGTCAGCAATGATCGGTATCAGCCCGTCACTGAAAATATCATTGATGGATTCTATGTCATTAATTGTTCTTGTGGTAAGTGTTCCAATAGGTGTTTTATCATATTGGGAAAGGTTGAGATGCAGTATCTTATTGTAAGTGCTAACACGCATGTCTTTTACCACAGCTTGCCCCAGCGATGCTGTTGATGAAGTAAATAAAAAACGAAAAACTGTTTCCAGCAAAAGTAAAATGATCTGGATAATAGTGATCTCTATTATAAATGCGCCGGGGCCGTTTAAAAAATGGCTAGTGGTATCTCCTTTTATTCCATCATTGATTGTGAGCTGGATTAAAAAAGGCCTTACCGGTGCAATTACTGCAAGCAGTATGGCAAGTGCCAGGGAGGTATAAAATTTATTTTTATAAGGCGCTGCAAAATGAAAGACCCTGCGTAGTAATGAAAAATTAAATATTTTTCTTCTTGTTTTTTTACTATCAGTCATTTGGTAAAGGTAAGCGTGTTTGGAGTTATGTGTTTTTGGGTATAAGAATTACATAACTCCTTTTTTAGCCACAATTTCTTATTACAAAATATTAATTTTCCTGCACCAGGTTATTATACCCTTTTATAAAAATGGCTCCAAGGTTTTTATATGGAGGTATATAATCATTCCAGCTTTCCCTTATAGATGGATTTGTATCTGCAGCAAATAATTTACTAAGTGTTGCCCACATATTTTTCCAAACCAGTTTATTGCCCGATTCAAATGTCTGGTTGAGGTAATTAAGAATTGGGCGGTTAATATCACCGGCTCCTATTTCTTTGGTTGATATAATATGTGCTTCAGGGTTCACATCAATAATATCATTTAAGTTCTTATAGCCACCACAGGAGCCCAGCATAACAATCTTTGCATTACCTGCCATACGTTTGATAGTACGGGGCAGCCAATAGCTATGCCCACGATGTACTACTACGGCAGGTAGCATATTGTTGTTAAACAGGTAAGTGTTTAAATGTACCTGGGCACTGTCATCCAGGTTAGCATCATTATCTAAAGGGCGGTTAGCAAAAACCCACACATTCCCTTTCTTGGATCTTATCTCATACCATTCACTATTAGAGGTAATGGTCCACTCACGGGGAGAAAAAGAATTTATAAAAGCGGGAAAAAATGCTTTTCCATCTTTATCACCATACCAATATACCTGCTGTATAATTCTGCCGCTGTCATCCTTCATATCCTTAATCTCAATTTCATAAATGGATGGTATGCCTAAGGTACTTGTAAGGTCTATTCTATTCGTACTATCGGCCGATAAAAAAATTGTTTTTAATAATCCATAGATAGTTTTCCCCCTGGCATTATTTTTTTTGATACAATCATTCTCATTCTTTACAACATACCCAAGTATGGTGCTCAGTAAATTTTTGTCGGTAATGCTGCTGTACGAATCAGCTACGTCAATTGCATCTTCCAGGTTACCTGTATTATGCAGGTTGGCAATAAAGCCACGCATTAATGTCTCGGAAGAACTAACCGGCATGCCTGCTAAAAAATTATCCAGCTTATTATAATTTGCAGCCATTTTAATAAACTTCTTAAAAAAATCAAAATGAACTGCAAGCAGGAGGGAATCTGTTTTGGGTTCTTTACCCAGCCTTTGTAATAACCTGGTATAGCTATGTTTGTAACTTGAAGTGTAGATCTCATTTTCGCCCATTACCATCATAAAATATAAATCAACTGCAGATAAAGAATCAGTAGCACGCATGCGCATGTTTACATTACTCAGATCGTGCAGTGTGTTTATTGGTGTAATAAAATGCTGTATGGCTTTTTCCTGTAATTTTTCTCGCAGGCCATTTGCACCAAACATGGCAATGGGGGTATCTTTAGCAGGAGAAGTCATTCGTTTAAAATAGGCGATCTCAGTTTGTACCAGTAGTTTAAAATAACCAATGCTATCATAACCCTTTCCATCTTCACCCACATATTTTTTTATGCCTTCTACTGTTTGCTTTCCTTTAAGTATATCATCTAAAAAAGGAAAATACAAAAGCGCATTGGGTGTTTTGCTTAATTCAACTATTGCTTTTACCAAAGGATCTGTATTGCGATGTACCAGTCTTCCCAATGTTGAATTAGGGGCCTGGGCAATATTGTAAACTGCCGTAGGATTCATGGTTGTACTTTTAACCACCATCGCATCTGCAAAAGGCTCGTCGGCATAGGGCTCAATGGTTTGCAATATTTTTTCGGGATGGAGCGCCGAGAATTTTATGTACAGTGATTTTTTGCTTGCAGCATAACCACTGTTCTCTGTGAATATTTTGGTAAGTATTTCACCCACCTGATATGGAGCTTTATCAATCTCTGAAGCCATGTTTACTTTGTCAACATCTCCTTTCATTATGCGCTCAAAAGTATTTACCAGTATTACTGTATAGGCAGGATTAAATTCTTTAGACCGCCAACCGTATTTAAAACCTTTTAAAAGGTTCTCTATATAACCTAAGTACCTGATCTTATCGTTGTTGGATTTTATTTTGGTTTCTTTCTCAACATATACTTCCAATGCGTTAATATTCCTGGTCATTACATCAGTTATTACCAGGTTTATCTCATGCTTCTGCGATGCCCGTATCAAACCATCAAGCTTGCCATCGAGTTTATCTAATTGTGCCTGCTCATCATTTATTTTATCATGAAAAAGCTGGCGGTAGATTGGTACAATAACAGAGTCCTCTACAGCAAAAACAGGTGTAAGTGCAATTATAAATAAACAGAATAATAGATATTTTTTCATAGTTAAATTTCACGCTCTCATTCAAAATTACATTAGTGCATGCATATCCATCATATTAAAAATGAAATGTATTGTTAATGCACAAATTTCAGTTAACAATTTAATAATACAAAACTCTTTCCAAATTCTGTTCCTCATTAAAGGTAAAGACTATTTTTGCGCTGTATGAGTGCAACCAATACTGTTAAAAAAATACTAATTGCCGATGATGAACCGGATATCCTGGAGATCATTCAATACAATCTGCAGAATGAGGGGTACGAGATATTGACTGCAAAGAACGGTAATGAGGCCATTGACGAGGCAAAACGTTTTAATCCCGATCTGATCATACTTGATATTATGATGCCTGGTAAAAATGGTATTGAGGTTTGTAATATTCTTCGCCTGCAACCCGCCTTTAACGATACCCTGATTATTTTTTTAAGCGCCCTAAGTGATGAAGGCACAGAAGTTAAAGGCCTTGAAACCGGAGCTGATGATTTTATTACCAAGCCCGTAAGCCCAAAGGTATTGGTTAGTAAAGTGAATGCATTGTTCAGGAGGTTAAATAAAGAAGATACGGGCATATTGCAAGTTGGTGATCTGAAAATTGACCGGGAAAAATATATTGTGAATTACCAGGGCACTGATATTATTTTAGCCCGTAAAGAATTTGAACTGCTTGCTCTATTGGCCGGCAAGCCCGGTAAAGTTTTTCTGCGTAACGAAATATTGAACCAGGTTTGGGGCACTGAAGTTATTGTTGGTGACCGTACCATTGATGTACACATCCGTAAGGTTCGCCAAAAATTAAACCTGGATTGCATTACTACAGTAAAGGGTGTAGGTTATAAATTCGACCTGTGAAGAAAGCCATTAGCTTTTAGCAGTTAGCTGTTAGGATAACAATAAATATTAACTTGCAGCTAATCGAACTGCTAGTAGCTAAAGGCTAATAGCTAACAGCTTCCCAAACATGCCCACTTCAAAAAATTATTCACCACAGCAATTATCAGCATTAACAGCGCTTTCGCTGTCAATTCCTATAGCCCTTGGTATCTTTGTTCTTAAACCCGTCTGGTGGATAGCATTATTATCTTTTGGTTTAATATTTCTCGGGGCTTATGGGTTAATTCTTTATTCACTACAAACATTCATTTATCGAAAGATAAAACTCATCTATAAATTCATCTATCAAACCAAGGCCAATAAAAGAGAAGAATTTTATTATAAAAGCATTCTGCCACAGAAGAGTATTGATGAAGTTAATGAAGATGTGGAGACCTGGGCCGAGCAACGCAAGGAAGAGATCGAACTGCTTCAACAAAATGAGGCATACCGCAAGGAGTTCCTGCAAAACCTGAGTCATGAATTAAAGACCCCCATTTTTGCCATACAGGGTTATGTAGATACTTTGCTTAATGGCGCTTTGGATAAACCCGAGGTGAATACAAAATTCCTGCAAAGCACTTCACGCAATATCGATCGTTTAGTTAATCTTGTAGATGACCTTGATGCCATCTCCAAACTGGAAAGTGGAGAACAGCTTTTAACATGGGATAATTTTATTATCCAGGATGTAATTAAAGAGGTTTATGAAACATTATCATTTAGTGCAGATGAGAAGCAAATAAAATGTATCATCAAAAAAGGCTGTGAATTACCCTTAACTGTATATGCAGATAAAGAAAAAATAAGGCAGGTTTTTATAAACCTGGTTGATAATGCGATCAAGTATGGCAAACAGGCAGGCATAATCGAAGCCAGTTTTTACAAAGTGGATGGTGCCAGGATCTTAATAGAAATAAGCGACGATGGAACGGGTATTGCAGAAGAACACCTTTTACGAATTTTTGAGCGTTTTTATCGTACCGATCTTGCCCGTAGCCGTAAAGTGGGTGGCAGCGGTTTAGGCCTTGCTATTTGTAAACATATTATTGAGGCCCATGGGCAATCCATTCATGTGCGCAGTAAAATTGATGTGGGCAGTACATTTGGTTTTACATTACAGAGCCGGAAAGATTAAGCAACTCCCCTTAATATATCCATAACATTAGCGTAAACATTTGTTTATAGTGATTGCTTCACTTTGTAATCATTATTAAACCAATTTCTTACGTTATGAAAAATATTCAATACTTTTTTCTGAAACTATCAGTAAGGATCTTTTTGCCAATGCTTTCGGCATTTTACCCGGCCTTAAAATTTTATAAGATCCAGTAATGGATAAAATAAAAAAAAGAAAGCTGGATATCCTTGTTCTGTCTGATGTACATCTTGGAACCTATGGCTGCCATGCTAAGGAACTGTTGCATTATCTTAAATCAATAAGGCCCAAAACTGTAATTTTAAACGGAGACATTATTGATGTATGGCAGTTCAGTAAAAGGTACTGGCCAAAATCGCATATGAAAGTGGTTAAGCATTTAATGCATTGGATGAGCAAAGGTGTTAAGATCTATTACATCACCGGTAACCACGATGAAATGCTTAGGAAATTTGTGGGTTTTAAAATGGGCTCCTTAAAAATAGTGAACAAGGTCATCCTTGAATTAGACAATGGTAAGTCGGCATGGTTCTTTCATGGCGATGTTTTTGATGTAACCATGCAGCATAGTAAATGGCTTGCAAAACTTGGTGCTGTTGGTTACGACACCTTAATACATATAAACAGAGTAGCTAATTTTGTATCTGAAAAAATATTTAAAAAGGGAAAACTGTCGTTATCTAAAAAAATAAAGAATAGTGTGAAAAGTGCCGTTAAATTCATAAATAATTTTGAGCAAACGGCAGCCGATATAGGCATCAGTAATCATTATGACTATGTGGTATGCGGCCATATACACCAACCCGAAATGCGGGAGATTGAAAATGAGAACGGAAAGACCATGTACCTGAACAGCGGTGACTGGATTGAAAACCTTACAGCACTTGAATATGTGAATGATGAATGGAAAATTTACAGGTTTGATGAAAATGATATGCTGAACATGATCGTGAGTAACTCCGAAGAAGAGGAACTCAATAACACCCAATTATTTGATAACATGGTTGAGGAATTCAATCTGTTAAAACAATAAACACCTGAAAATATTATATGCCATACAAGGTACAGGAAATGGGCACTTAAGCAGGGCCAGGGATATAATACCCATACTACAGGAAAAAGGCGAGCTGGATATTCTGGTAAGCGGCATACAGGCAGATGTGGAATTACCTTATCCTGTAAAATATAAATTCAAAGGCCTGAGTTTTATTTTTGGAAAAAATGGAGGCATAGACCTGGCTGCTACTTACAAAAAAAGTAATCTCAGCCAGCTTTATAATGAAATTAAAAGCCTGCCTGTGGAAGAATATGATTTGGTGATAAATGATTTTGAGCCTGTAAGTGCATGGGCCTGTAAAATGAAGCATAAAGCATGTATAGGCTTAAGTCACCAGGCTGCTGTTATCAATAAAAAATCGCCCAAACCCAAAAAGAAAGACCTGGTAGGTAAGGCGGTACTTAACAATTATGCCCCGGTTACTGAAGCATATGGCTTTCACTTTGGGGCTTATGATAAACACATTTTTACTCCTGTAATAAGAAAGCAGGTAAGAGAAGCAAAACCTGATGATAAAGTCCATTATACTGTTTATCTTCCTGCGTACAGCGATGAAAAAATGATAAAAATGCTTTCAGAGATAAAAAATATTGAATGGCAGGTTTTTAGTAAGCATACTAAAAAAGAATACAGGCATAAGAATATACATATAAGGCCGATCAATAATGATGAGTTTGTAGAAAGCATGATAACCTGTACAGGTATTTTGTGCGGGGCAGGTTTTGAAACACCGGCAGAAGCACTCTTCCTGAAAAAGAAACTGATGGTTATACCAATGAAGGGTCAGTACGAACAACAATGCAATGCCGCTGCTTTAAAAACAATGGGTATTCCTGTCATTAAAAGTTTAAAGAAAAAACATCTGGATAAAATAACAGCCTGGGTAGCCGAAAAGCAAGTGATAACTGTGAATTACCCGGATACTACCAATCGTATAATTGACCTGCTCATTAAAAATCACGCTAATGCTTCCCGTAAATCCGGAAAGGGCTTAGGCGATGGGATTTATTCTGTTAAGAAATTAAAAGACAAAAGCTTTGGAAAAATATTAAGCCAGCTTGCTGAATAATAACTATGCTTTTTACTAAAAATGATTTTGGCGCCGATTTTAAATGGGGTGTTTCTACCGCAGCCTACCAGATAGAAGGAGGACATGATGCTGATGGAAAGGGGCCATCTATCTGGGATACTTTTACCAAAAAAAAGAATAAAATTTTTAATAATGACAATGGCAATACTGCCTGCGATTTTTATAAACACTATGCAGAAGATATTGCCCTCATTTATAAGCTCAATATATCTAATTACCGCTTTTCTATTTCCTGGAGCAGAATATTGCCGCATGGTACGGGGGCAGTAAACCATAAAGGCATTGATTTTTACAACCGCGTTATTGATTTTTGCCTCGAGCTGGGCATTGAGCCCTGGATCACTTTATACCACTGGGACCTACCGGAGGCACTGCAGCAAAAAGGTGGATGGGTCAACAGGGAAATAATCAACTGGTTCAGTAATTATATAAACCTTTGCATCAAACATTTTGGCGACAGGGTTAAGCACTGGATGATCCTTAATGAGCCGATGGTATTTACAGGTGCCGGGTATTTTTTAGGAGTGCATGCACCCGGTAAAAAAGGGCTGGGTAATTTTCTGGCTGCAGCACACCATGCGGCTTTATGTCAGGCAGAAGGAGGCAGAATTATCAAAACACTGCAGCCGGATTGCAAAGTGGGTACTACTTTTTCTTATTCACATATTGAACCATACCGGTATAATGATGCAAGAGACCTGAATGCATCAAAAAAAGTTGATGCCTTGCTTAACCGTATGTTTATTGAACCGCTGTTAGGGCTTGGTTATCCTGCTGCAGATCTGAAAATACTGGAACGTATGGACAGGTTCATGCATGCTGGTGATGAGCAAAAGCTCGCTTTTGATATGGATTTTATCGGTTTACAGAACTACACAAGAGAGTTTGTATCGTATGCTCCTTTAATGCCTTTTGTAAAAGCAAAGATCATCAAGGCGAGCAAGAGGAATGTGGAGCATACCCTTATGGACTGGGAAGTGTATCCGCCCAGTATTTATAATGCGTTAAAGCGGCTGCACAATTACGGCAACATCAAAGAGATAATAGTTACAGAGAACGGCGCAGCTTTTAATGACAGCTATGAAGAAGACAGGATCGATGATTTTAAACGGGTAAAATTTTTACAGGATTATATTGGCCAGGTGTTACTGGCCAAAAGAGAGGGCGTACATGTAAATGGCTATTTTGTTTGGACGCTGCTTGATAATTTTGAATGGGCCGAAGGCTATTATCCAAAATTTGGTTTGGTTAACGTAGATTTTGAAACCCAACGGAGAACCATAAAAAATTCCGGCAGTTGGTATGGCCAGTTCTTACAAAACACTTTAGCCATCTCCGGTGAAAGCTGGGATAAAAAACGGTTTGCACTTACCTGATAAAAGTAACCTGCTCAGCTATGGGTTGCTTTGCAGTAAAATTAAACCCTAATAAACCCGCAATGGTTTGGGCCAGCTGTTCATTCAATATTTCTGCTTTTGATCTTACTTCACCAGCGGGTTTAAATAGCGGACCTAATGTCATCAGCCAGGTAGCATCACTGCCTGGGGTAAATAAGCCATGCCTTACCCAGGTATTGGATCGATGGCCACGTCCATGATCTGTGGTGATAATAAAACTTGTATTATTCCTATAGAAAGGATCTGTATTAACCAGGTACCAAAGTTGCGCAATAAACTCGTCAAACAAATGGGCACTTTGCAGGTATCCGGCGTAACTACCGGCATGGGCATGTTCATCAGTTTCTCCAAACCCTATATAAACTACCTTGGGATGATTTTTCTGTATATACTCTTTAGCCGTTACGAAAGTGAGCATATCGTTCCTTGTCGCCTCCGCCTTATTCATTATATTTTGCTGCATGGCATTTATAATTACCTCAGCATTGGTCAATGAATCATGATCAATTGTTTTATACCCGCTGTTTAAATAAATATCAGTTTGGGGGCCGTTTAAAATATACTCAAATAAATTCCAGCTGGTAAATGCAGCCACATTGTTTTTATATTCGGGTTGATCATTTAAAAAGTCCAGGAGATTATTATTGGTATTCCATTTTTTGCGGTTGGTTATTACAGCCGGATCAGCATACCCGGTAAATATTTCGTTATAGCCGGCATAGGAAAATCGATATGGATTACTTACCGATACCTTATTTGCAAAGGCCCTGTTGCCATACAATGCACCCTTTTGCCGGATCGTACCCCATACAAATGGCATCAGTAGTTTTCTTCTTTCATTTATGTCGTTGTGCCAATACATTTGCTTTAGTAAGGCTGTATCCGTCACGTATTTCGGGTCATTTATTATCAGTGAATCCGGCCCTTTAAAAATCTCCTGCCACCGGAATCCATCAGTAGTTATAATAAAGATATTGGGCGATGTGGGTGCCTGGGAAAAACAGGGTAAAGAAACCACAAAAGTGAAAGCCAAGATCAGATTTTTCATGTACCGGCGTTTAACAAAGCAACACCAGTAGTGTAAATCTAATATGATGCAGGTATTATGATAACATTAAATCCGCATCTTGTAATACCGAAGCATTATGTGGTTGAAAGCTGTACCAGCAAAGCACCAAAAGCAGGCTGGTGATCCGGTTATCCAATAATGATTTTGTTTTTGAAAAACTATTGGCAATGGAATTAAAGCTGCAGGTGAGCAGGCTTTTCATAGATTCATCATACAATAATAATTCACCCGAATTATCCCTGTCGTACTCAAAAAAATATTTTCTATCATCTATCTCTACATACCCTTTTCCTGTTCCGGGCTTTATTTCTTCAACCTTACCCATATTAACGCCGTATTCATTTTTAATGAATTTTTTGGGGGAGAACAGACCTCTTTTTTCAAAAAAGAATATGCGTTTTCCAAAGTCACTGGCAATTCGTGCAAAACGGGTGTGCTTACTGAAAGATACACCCAGCAGTTTTTTTTCATCAGCCCAAAGCTCGAAATTATCTAAGGAATTGGTATTGTTTAAGCTGACCCATTTCATAAGCTGATGTTTTGTAGATAAGTGATTGTGAATATAATTTCATTTTATTTTAAAAATCCATTGTGAAAAAGAATGTGGTTTAAATGTGAATAGTAACTATTTGGTAACATAAAATTAATACTCAAAAAAAAGCCACCCAGATAAGAATACCAGGTGGGAAAGCATGAGAAACTTGCTAATTGCTAAAGAAATATTTACATGCTGTTCAAGCTGAGGTTATAAGGCTGTAAATTACCTGCCACATGTTACATTAATCTAAATGAATAATTAAGGAATAGTTACGTTTAAGGATGAGACTGTTGGATAAGCTGACCGTTTTTATCAAAATTATCTGTAGTAGTTAATTTACCTTTCAGATCATACACTTTCCATTGGCCTGTTTTTAATCCATGATGAAAATTGCCGGTGCTTTGCAGCTTCCCATTCTCATAATAAAAAGTACCTGTGCCATGGTATTGCCCAAATTCATCCAGGGGTAGTTCTGCCTGTATATTTCCATTTGCATAATACTGGGCAAAAAAAGTACGGGTATTATTCTTCATAATGATGATCTGCCTGGTGCGGCCTGCAGAGTCTTTCATCAGTTGGGTTAATGTTGAATCTTTTTTATTTAGGTAATAAGCAGCAGTTACAAAATCTGTCCTGAAATAAGGCTTTATATAACTGCTGTCACTTTTTTTAATAATAGAATCAAGCCAGGCTTTATCCAGGTTATTAACATTGTTATTTGTGCTGCAGCTGAACTGTAGAAATATTAAAATAGGTAGTAAGAAAACTAATCTCATGCAATAATTTTTGTGCAAATTAAAAAAAGCATCCGGGTTAGTGGATGCTTTTTTATTAGAAGATGTTTTATTAGAATTTTGTCCATCCTTTCCACCAGGTATCACCTGCTGCTGCTGCGCCTTTGTGAGTAACGGATGTAAAGCCTGTAGCCAGTTTTGGATGCGTAAAGGTTGCGCCTGTTAATGCGGGCGAACCTGCTGCCGGATTAAAATCTACTGTATTATCATATTTGAATGGAGCAGTTAATGCTACATCATTATTAGTGGCTAATACAGTATTGGCATTAGCAGGTAAGTTAAAATAATTGGTCAAATCTGCAGTTGTCCAACCTGTTGGTGCACTTGCGCTTACTGTATATGAAAATTGAGAATTGTTTGAGGCAAGTATATTATTAGCTAAAACCATGGAGCCTCCTGTTAAATTCAAGTCGGTAGGCCTTCCTGCTGAGGCATCTACCAATAATCCTACAGGCCAACCCATAATAACGGAATTAAAAATACTGATAGAGCTATTACGGCGAAGGTGCATAGCCCTTTTAAAATTGCTATTGCCAACATTACTTAATGTTGCTCTGGGGCCAATAACCGTCATGTTACTAAACACAGCACTTGTTTGTGGTGTATTTGTACTTCCGCTTGCATCATTATCAACTTCAAAACCATTACTTCCACTAATATCTGCAATAGAACTATCCCTCATACTGATACCAAATTGCACTTTACCTGTAAAACCATTATCAACATCCCAATCATCATCCAGACCCTTATAAGCAATAAGATGTTTGCAATTTACTGTACCTCCAAACCACTCAAAACTGTCATCATTTGCACGATAAACCTGTACATAATCAATTATGGTTTGGTTACCAACACCACCCATGGTTAATCCATTAATTTCCTTATCAGGTAAAAATGCATAACCTGCATATTCGATACGAACGTATCTTAAAATACCGCTATTATCTGCTGGGTTACTGCTTGCACCCAACCCGTATAAACCCAAACCATCGCTATTATTAATACCGCCTTCTATTTCGCCAATACCTGCCTGACCATTGAAAGAAGAATTTGTAGGAGCATTACCTAAAATAACTAAACCAGCCCAATCGCCGGGTGCTGGGGTAGCAGATTCAGATGTAAAAACAATGGGCTTATCTAAGGTACCGTCAGCAACAATTTTTGCACTACGGCAAATGATCAAGCCACCATTTTTACCAGTTTCTCCAACAATTTTGGTTCCCGGTTCAATGGTAAGTACTGCACCATTTGTTACATACACTAAGCCACGTAGTTTGTAGGTAAATGCAGCTTTTAAAGTGCGGTTTTCAACGATCCTTCCTTCAAGGATCGTATTTTCTGTTGTTGTGCCACCACCTCCTCCACCGGAGATTATCGTAGTACCATCTACTTCAATTTTACGGCAGCCTGTTGCAATTAAACCTAAGAAGGAAGCTGCAATGAATAACTTTTTCATGTTTATTTTGTTTTGTGTTTTTTTATTTTTATTTGATGTTGTATGCAAATGTTAAGCTGTAGTTAGTACCGTAATTCCTGGTGATGGCCAAAACATCTTTGGATGATTTGTTATATTTTTTATTATTATCCAGGTCATGATAAAAATTCGCTTTTGTGTTAATGATATCACTGATGTTCAGTTTCACTTCCCCTTTTCTTTTGAAAATCTTTTGTGAAAGCTGCAGATCCAGTAAAGGCCGTGGGGCTTCCCATATATCGGATATGGCTTCGTTACCAACAAATAAAATGCGGCGGCCAATCTGGTTGAATAATAGTGTACTGCTGAAACCTATCTTTTCTACATCGTATTGAATACCGAAGTTGATAAGGTAAGGGCTTTGCCCCTGTAATGGACGATCAACTGTTCCAGTTGTGTCTTTTACAAGGCTGTAGATATAACTGACATTTCCGCTTAGTGTAAAGTTTTTAAGCGCATTTACAAAATCCATTTTTTTCCTAAACTCTACTTCACCACCAAAAGCGGTTGCATTCTTTGTATTTAAAATATTAAAGGTGTTTGTACCTGGGCCGGTTCTGTTAAAATAGTATTCAATAGGCTTATCAAAATGTTTAAAGTAAGCGCCAAATGTTATTAATTCACCAGCACGCGGATATAATTCGTAACGCAGATCAAGATTGGTAACTTTTGTACGTTCTGCTGATTTATTACCAACTACCTGTGCTCCTAATTCAAAATCATAAAAAGCAAATGGACTAAGTTCCCTGAACTCGGGCCTGATAACTGTTTGGCTTGCTGCAAAACGGAAATTTGTTTTGTTGTTTAATTTATAGGCAAGGTTTATACCCGGTAAAAAATCTTTAACTATTGTATTTACATGCCTTGGATCGCTTTTTTGTACACTTCCGACCAACTGGTCAAAGCTTTCAAATCTTACTCCCCAAACCAGTCTGAATTTTTCTCCAATCGGATTGTCAAATTGAAGATAAGCTGCATTTAAAATAGTATTGGCTACATAGCGGTAAGCATTGCCATTAATCTCGTCAAACTGAACTTTATCATTGCCAATGCCAAAATTTTCAGGAGCATATAACTGGTCAGCTGGTAATAATTTTATAGCATTGCTTGCGGTGTTGGTATAAAATGGCCGGCTGTCGAACAAGCGGTCTTTTACCTGGAAAAGATAACCGGCTTTTACGCTATGCTTTTTGCCATTCAGGTTAAGCGATTTGGTTACATCACCACCGGCATTATAGATGTAATCATTTAAGAAACTGTAAAAAATGCTTCCGCTTTTTTGTCCTGCACCCAGGCCAAGTAATGCATAATATGGTGCATTAGGGTCTGTACCATCCTGCGTATAAAACAAACGGCGCTGGTCGGGTATGTACTGATCAAGAATATTAAAACCTCCATACCATTTTACTTTAGTTTCAAACTTTGGTAAGTTATGTTCTCCAATAATCTGCGTATTAAAAAAAGTATTTTGTCTAAATCCAATCTCTGTAGCCTTTACCCTATCACCTGTACCGCCTCCACTTAAAATGAAATCTCTTCCATCATAACGATCGGTTACAAAATCGGTGGTATTGATGTTGATAAGGTTCTTTACCGATATTTTATTGTTGCTGTTTAACTGCAGGGTGATATTAGCAAGCGCCCCGGCAAGCACATCCCTGTTGTATTTGTTGTTTTTATATTTTATCTCTAAGTCACCATCGTTATTGGCAATAAAAGTATTGTCAAAAGGAGTGCGCTTATTGGATTGATTATAAGTAAGCGCAAAAATTCCGGAGACTTTCTTGCCAAATAATTTTGTAGTGCCGCCGCCATTTAGCTGGAAAGAAGCATTAACAGGTGCAGTACCTGATTTAGCAACCCAGTTATTCCTGAACTGTTTTCCGAGTTCTGTTTTTTGGGCAGGAGATAATGCGCTGAACGCAGATTTTAGTGGTAAAGCAGTTGGTAAAGACCTTGCTTTATTATCAATGCCCAACCAATCTAATTTTCCACCGGGTGCCTGTTGAAAATCCTTACCTATAGTATTGCTGTTGAAACCGGTACCTATCTGTACATTTAAAAATGAAGCTGCAGGAACATCTTTTGTTTGCACCTGAACCAACCCTCCGGCCCACTCGCCCGGTAATTCGGGAGTGAAGGTTTTGTTCATTACAATATTATCGATCATAGCTGACGGAAAAATGTCGAAACTAAAAGTTTTCCTGTCTGGTTCAGTACTGCTTAATGCAATCCCGTTCAGCATGGCCATGTTATAGCGGTCGCTTAGCCCACGTACCACTAAATATTTGCCTTCCTGTACCGATGTACCGGTCACTCTTTTTAAAACTTCACCTGTATTTTTATCAGGTGAGCGTTTTATGGTCTCGGCACTTATCACCTGTGCAACTACAGATGTATTTTTTTGTAAGCTGATTAATGCCGCTGCTGTTTCCTTACGGGCACTGCTGGTCGACCGTACAATTACTTCATCACCTGTTTTAGCTTTTATTTCCAGCGCAATATCCTGGGTGGTTACTCTTCCACTAGCCACTTCAATATCTTCCACTTCTTTTATAACTCCATTGTATGAAAAGATCAATGTGATCTTTGTTCCTGCTTCTGCATTAATTACATACCTACCATCCTGGTCAGTAGCAACTCCTTTATTTGTATTTTTAATGATAACCGAAACGCCGGATAAAGGAATACCTGTTTGAGCGTCAGTTAATTTTCCTTCTATTTTTCCGGATTGTGCAAATGAAGATAATGTTAGAAAGAAAGATGCAATTAGTAGTACTGATTTCATGCCGTAATTATTTATGCAAAAAGACGACTTGCATGTTACGGCAACATGAATGTAAGGTTAGGGAATTGTTATGGATATGCTAATCGAATGCTACGCTTGCTTTAAATCATCCCGCAAACAGGTTATATATAACGAGATGCTCCATCTCTTTGTATAGGTTTAAAAAAACTAAAAACATGAAGAATTGATAACATTTAGTTTACGTTTAGATAACATTACAAGTTAATCTTTGTAGTAAAGAAAATAAACCTCACTGAGGAATGTTTATCTTTTAATTGCAAGCCCCGTTAATTCTTTAATGGGGCTATATTATTACTTAACAATTTGATAATACAGAATTTGCTTAAAATTCGTGTTAGAGTTACACTTTTGCATTGCAATTAAAAGATAACACATGAAACTATGGATAATAGTTGCTTTTGTATTAGTGTATACAACCACTGAGGCGCAAAATGACAGTGTTTACAATAAACCACAACCCCCCAAAAAAGAAGCTAAACATTGGTACGAGACCTTTTCAATAAGAGGCTATATACAGGTACGTTACAATCGTTTATTTGAGACAAATCCAAAATTAAAATGTGAACAATGCGATCGCTCTATTGGCGAGGGCGGCGGTTTTATTATCAGAAGAGGCCGTATTATTTTAAGTGGAAATATTACTAATAATATATATTTTTATATTCAGCCAGACTTTGGAAGCTCAACCGGTACAACTCAAAATATCTTTCAATTGCGGGATGCCTATTTTGATATAGGCTTCGATAAAAAAAATGAATTCAGGTTACGCATTGGGCAAAGTAAAGTCCCCTTTGGCTTCGAAAATATGCAAAGTAGCCAAAACCGATTGCCACTTGACAGGAATGATGGTTTGAACAGCGCCGTATCCAACGAAAGGGATATGGGTGCATTTTTTTACTGGGCGCCGAGATCAAGAAGGGATATGTTTGCATCTTTTATAAAAGATAATTTGAAAGGCTCTGGCGATTATGGAGTATTTGCTTTTGGATTGTATAATGGGCAAACAGCAAACCGGGCAGAACAAAACAATGGATTGCATGCAGTAGCCCGGATAAGCTACCCTTTCGCACTTAAAAACCAAATAATTGAGCCCGGTATCCAGGCTTATACCGGTAAGTATATCCTACCCAATGATTTAAGAACTGCAGGCGTAAAAGCTGCCAATAATTTTGAATTTGAAGATAAAAGAATTGCAACATCAATTATTTTGTATCCAAAGCCAATCGGCATACAGTTTGAGTATAATTGGGGCAAGGGGCCTCAATATAACCCTGCAAAGGATTCTATCGAAACAAAAAATTTAAATGGGGGTTATATTACCCTTTCCTATCGAAAGGTTTTGAAAAATGGCATGGTATTTTTCCCTTTTACACGGGTTCAAAAATACGAAGGCGGAAAAAAACACGAATTAGATGCCAGGAGTTATAATGTAAAAGAAATAGAAACAGGTATTGAATGGCAAATGAATAAATATTTTGAATTCACAACCTCCTATGTATTGTCCGAAAGAAGGTTTGAAGATTCAAAGGCAAAAAATAATTTGCAAAAGGGGAATTTTTTAAGGCTACAGGCGCAAATCAATTTCTAAGATTAAATTTAGGTTACCATTTAAAATGAACAAATAGAACACAAACCACTTTATACATTTGTAAAAATTTAAATTATGGCAGGAATAAACACAATACTTAAAATCTTTTTACCTAAAGACAAAGTGTTTTATCAGTTATTTGAAGGTGTATCAGAAGTTTTAGTAAAAATGGGTGATAAATTGAAAGAAGTGGTGAATGAACCTGATTTTGACAAACGTGGACAGATCATTCAGGAGATTGAGGACCTGGAGCATGTTAATGATGACCTGACACATACCATCTTTACCGAGTTGGGTAAAAATTTTATTACCCCTTTCGACAGGGAAGACATACACTACCTGGCCAGTTCACTGGATGATATTGCGGACTATATATATGCCTCTGCTAAAAAAATAAATTTTTACAGGGTTAACCCAAATGATATAGGCTTTACTAAAATGGCCGAGTTGATTTCTCAGGGATGCAGGCAGGTAGAAATTGCAGTAAAGGAATTACGCAATATGAAAAACATGCGTTTGATAACTGATGCATTGGTGGGTATAAATAGCATAGAGAACCAGGCCGATGATATCTTTGATATGAGTATTGAAAGACTTTTTGCCACAGAGCCGGATGCAAAAGAAGTAATTAAAAAAAGAGAGATTTACCAGGTGATGGAAATTGTAACTGATAAATGCGAAGATGCGGCAAATGTGATAGAATCAATTATAGTTAAATATGCTTAAAGCAATTAATTAATTAACTTTTATCTCAACAGCACATTCTTATGATTACTTTCCTTATAGTTATTATTGCTCTTACTTTAGTATTTGATTATATCAATGGTTTTCATGATGCTGCCAATTCCATTGCCACTGTTGTTTCTACCAAAGTACTCACACCTTTTCAAGCCGTAGTATGGGCTGCTTTTTTCAACTTTATAGCCCTATATATTTTCACAGACTTTAATGTAGCTACTACAATTTCCAAAACTGTACATAAAGAGTTTATTACTTTACCGGTAATTTTTTCAGGATTAATTGCCGCTATTTTCTGGAATTTACTTACATGGTGGTTTGGGATTCCATCTTCTTCCTCACATACCTTGATAGGGGGGTTTGCGGGTGCTGCTATAGCCCATGCTGGCTTTAGCTCTGTTAATATAGACGTTGTTATCAAAACCGTAAGCTTTATTTTTCTTGCCCCGCTTGTAGGAATGATATTGGCATTTATCTTGTCGCTATGGTTTTTGCATTCATTCGGAAAAGGC
>JAYUYX010000177.1:0-10542 GCA_043752205.1 Chitinophagaceae bacterium | reverse complement strand
AATTGCACCGGGCTTCAGCCCGGTGTTAAATTATATAGAGTTTAAAAGGGCTTTAGCCCAAAAGATGGCTAAAGCCGGATACAAAAACACTCTTATCCCCGGTCTGAAGACCGGGGCAATAAGAAAACATTTAATTATTTAATACAGGTAACACAATTTTACTTGCATTAGCTGCATCATGATAAATTTTTATCGTTGCTTTCTGAAAATCGCTGTCATTAGCTTTATAAATGTCAACAAATTTCTGCGGGTTCCTGTCCGCCAAAGGGAACCAGCTGCTTTGTATCTGTATCATCAGCCTGTGGCCTTTTTTAAAAGTATGTGCCACATCCGGTAAAGTATATTTCACCTGTGTGATCTTACCCGGCATGAATGCTTCAGGTTTTTCGAAACTATTGCGGTATTTACCACGCATGATCTCGCCACGTACCAGCATCTGGTAGCCGCCCATAGGATAAGCGGCGCCGCTTCCTTTTCCAAAAACAGCTTCATCATATTTAAATTCATCAGGAAAAACATCTATCAGTTTTACTACAAAGTCTGCATCGCTTGTTGAAAGGCTTACCATCAGATCGGCAACCAATGGGCCGGCAAGTGTAAGGTTATCATTCAGTACAGGTGTAGTAAATGTAAGTACATCAGGCCTGCGACTGGCAAAGCGTTGATCATCGATCATATATTCTCTTGTTCTTCCTAAACCAATGTCTTCTGTGTAAGGAACCGGGTGTGCAGGATCGCTGATGTATTCGCTGAATGAATTGATGGGTGATTTGTTTTCAAATGATAATTTACCAGCTGTATTCAATAAAAGATCCTGGTAGACTATATTTTTTGAAGGCCATGTGTTGAACCTTCTCCATTCATTTTCTCCGGTAAAAAAAACAGTTGCTTCAGCAATATCATGCACGGTACCTTTCAGCTTTAAATAAAAATTAAAGAAAGGTATCTCAATATTGCGCTGGTAATATTCACTTGTCTTTTTACCAAAACGTACATTGCCTAAATAACTGCCATCGCTTCTGCCGCCCCAGCCACCATGAAACCAGGGACCCATCACTATGCGGTTATCGGTATTTCGATTCTTTTCTTCAATGGCTTGATATAAACTCCATGCACCAAAACAATCTTCAGCATCAAAGGTGCCGCCAACCACAAGCACTGCGGGTTTAATATTCGTAACAAAGTTCCTTACATTTCTTGCCTGCCACCAGGCATCATTATCGGGATGGTTCATCATGTCTTTCCAGAAAGCGATACTGTCGCCCATGATCTTCGTAAAATTTTTTAAAGCTCCTGTTCTCAAATAAAAATCATAATTATCCTGTGCAGGAATGCGGAAACCAGGCGTGCCCACGGTGGTTGGTTTTGGTCTGGGTTTACCAAAGCCACTGTAAAAGCCAAATGCATCCATTAAAAAGAAAGCACCGTTGTGGTGAAAGTCATCACCCATGAACCAATCAGTTACAGGCGCCTGCGGACTCACTGCTTTCAGTGCCGGGTGGCCGCTTAGTGCAGCCATGGTTGCATAAAAACCCGGGTATGAAATTCCAAAACAACCAACACGTTTATTATTTCCGGGTAAGTTGTTTACCATCCAGTCAATGGCATCGTAGGTATCACTGGCCTCATCAAAATCTTTTCCTTTTTTATTGGGGTTAAAAGGGCGTACATCTACAAATTCACCCTCACTCATCCACCTGCCTCTTACATCCTGTATGGCAATGATGTATCCTTCTTTTAAATAATTCATCCAATACGTTTCATACAGGCGGGCATTTATTTTATTTTCTCCATAAGGGGCACAGGAGTAAGGCGTGCGGTTCAATAGCACAGGATGTTTAACTGAACTATCCTTAGGAATATAAAATGCGGTGAATAAACTGATGCCATCCCTCATGGGCAGCATCTTTTCAACCTTATAATAGTTTTCAACAACCCACAGCGAATCAGCGTTTTGAGCTTTAAGGGAGCTGATAAAAAGCACGGACAAACAAAACAGAAAGAAATATTTTTTCATTTGATACTTATTTGAGTGTTAAATTTAACGAAACTTAATTGTTTATGATGGATAACCGGGATGAACTCATCAATAAATTTTATTCTTCTTTTCAAAAACTGGATCATGCAGGCATGAACAACTGCTACAACAATGATATTGTTTTTTTTGACCCTGTGTTTGGGTTGCTACGTGGAGATGAGGCAAGGGCCATGTGGGAGATGCTTTGCAGGAATGCCAAAGACTTTTCATTAACTTATTCCAATATCAAACACCTGGATGAAGAATACAGCACCTGTGACTGGGTGGCCAGCTATACTTTTTCAAAAACAGGAAAAAAAGTGGTGAATACAATCAAAGCACATATGCGCTTTGCCGATGGAAAGATCGTTGAGCACAGTGATGCTTTCAGTCTGCATAAATGGAGTACCCAGGCATTGGGTTTTAGCGGCTGGTTGCTGGGATGGAATAGTTTTTTTCAACGGAAAATAAAGAACGGGGCAAAGCGGAACTTATTAAAATACATTCAGCAAAAGGAGAACTAAGAATTAGATATCACAAAGCAGATTAACAGGGAATCGCTTATAGCCAAATATTCTTTCCTCATTTTCGAAATCAGAAAAAATGGCTTCAAACCTGCCAAAATCCCCCACGCCGCCCCTGGATCCACTTTCCTTAAAGCCTAGTTTTATTTTTAGGGTACCAACCACTTCAAATTTCTCTTTAAAGTGAATAAAATCTTTGTGGTCAACTCCAAACTGAACGAGTCCAAAAAAGAATTCTCCGAGATGAGGGAATAATGGCCATAACTGTTCTATCCCTGGTTGCCTAATGAGCATTTCTTTTTTGTCATAACCTGATCCAATAGTGATTCCTGAAATATCATAATTTATTATACTTTGGGGTGTTGGCTTCTCCTTATTTTTATACGTTGTTGGGATCAGCATATAATTACATTCTCCCCGATATTGAAAGATTGTGGCGCATACCACGGCTCTGTAATAATTATCTTTCAATTTAAAAGTAAGTAGGTCATCTTGTTGAAAATGAAAGTGGGTGATCTTTCGGTATTTTTTTCTCTTCCTTATCTTTGTATTTGGCTGGCTTATCTTTCTCCAAAGTTTATTTAATTCCTGTTGCCTGGTATTTCCAAGCTTAGCTCCATTATCCTCTGACCATGCTTTTACGCAAGCTCCTTTTTCAATCACTAAATTTACCTCCTTAAGAATCGCTTCATTTATTTCCCCGATTTCCCAGAAAGCAAGCGCATAGCTTGTAACAAAGATCTCATGATAGAAATCTTCTTCCATACCATAATGACTTCTTATAAAGGGAATTGCATCTTTAATCCTTGAGATATCACTGCCACTGTCATACAGATCCATAATACTCCAGTAAGTATCATGAGCCAGGTCTCCGTCTATAATTTTTACGCCGTCAGTTGCCATTGTTATGAAAGATAATTAAAAATATATTCCTCTGAGTTAATAAAAGCGGCTACTGTTGCAGGTGAAAGAAACAGTTCGTATATTTCTGAATATTCTAAACCAAAACTTTCAATCATGGAAAACTTCGATTATTTAAACTGGGCAGCCATTGCCGTTGCCGCACTTGCCTATTTTATGTTAGGTGCTTTGTGGTATTCTAAAGTTTTATTTGCAAACCGCTGGATCGCCGATTCAAAAATTGACATCAATGACCCCAATGCCAAGAAGGGTATGGGTATTATGTTTGGCGGATCATTTGTATTGATGTTTGTACAGGCTGTTGCCATTGCTATTATAGCCGAACGCATGGGCATACGTGGCGAAGGCTGGATGAGCGGTTTAAAATTAGGTGCTTTTACCGGCACTTGCTTTTGTGCTGCTACTATTGGTGTTAATTACCTGTACGAGAAAAAACCTTGCAGTTTATTTCTAATCAATGCTGGTTATGCCATTCTTGGAAATATAATTGCCGCTATAATTATATGTAGCTGGGAATAAATACCTGTTTGGGGTTTGTTGTTTGTGGTTTGTAGTTGGAGCATTTTATAACCACAAACCACAAACTTTTTTAAACTACTCCACCGTAGATACCTTCACAATATTTGTCGGCAGGTGTAATTCAACCGGGGTGCTTCCGGTATTTACTACCACATCCCCCGATTTTAAAAATCCACGTTCTTTTAAAATGTTTATCTGGTCAAAAATGATATCATCCAGGCTTTCTTCTTCGGCATAATAAAATGCCCTTACACCCCAGCTTAAGCTTAACTGGCCCAACAGGGTTCTTTCTTTACTGAAAATATATAGTGGCGCTTTTGGCCTGTAACTGCTCAGCATAAATGCAGTGTATCCGCTCTGTGTCATACCCACCAATGCCCGTGCATTGGTATCATTGGCCAGTTTGCAGGCACTGTAACAGATCGCATCACTTAAAAAAGAAGGAGAGTGGGGCTGTGGCGATAAAATATCATCCCGGTTATAATCGTACACCGTTTTTTCAACCTCAAGAATAATCTTACACATGGTTTCAACCACCTGCCTTGGATATAAACCCATTGCCGTTTCACCACTCAGCATTACTGCATCGGCGCCTTCCAGCACGGCATTGGCTACATCACTTACCTCGCTGCGGTTGGGCTTGGTACGGTCAATCATACTTTCCATCATCTGCGTGGCAACAATTACAGGCTTTGCCCGGTGCATGCATTTACGGATGAGTTCTTTTTGTATCACCGGCACCTGTTCAACCGGTATCTCAACACCAAGATCGCCACGGGCTACCATAATGCCATCACTCACTACAATAATATCCCTGATATTCTTTAATGCTTCGGGCATTTCTATCTTGGCAATTACTTTTGTCTTACTCTGTTTTTCCGCAAGTTTATTTTTAAGCTGCGTAATGTCGGCCGCCTTACGAACAAATGAAAGAGCTACCCAGTCTAAATTATTTTCTATGATAAAATCCAGGTCAGTGTAGTCTTTTTCGGTCATGGAGGGCATCGTTAATTCCGAATCGGGCAGGTTAACTCCTTTATTGGGGAACAGCACACCGCCGATGGTAATGTTTACCAATATCTCTGTTTCATTCAATATCGATTTCACCAGCACTTCCATCTTACCATCATCCAGAAATATACGTTCATCCACTTTTACATCGGTGGTGAGGTTGGGATAAGAAACATATACTTTTTCTTTAGTGCCTACCATTTTTTCAGTAGTGAAAATGATGTCTTCTCCTTCGTTGAATTCTATTAAACCATTTTCCAGTTCACCCACTCTTAATTTTGGTCCCTGCAGATCGCCTAAGATGGCAATATTGTATGGCTCTGATTTATTGATCTCCCGGATGTACCCGATCACGATCTTTTTATTTTCATGCGTGCCATGCGAAAAATTGAGCCTGAAAACATTAACGCCAGCTTTCACAAGTTCAAGGAGTTTTTCCTGTGTATCGCATGCCGGCCCCACTGTTGCTACGATCTTTGTTCTTTTTTGGGAATGAAAGATACCGGCTTCCTTATCCATCTGCTGGTGTAGGTATTTGCTGATGTGTTTGCTCATGTATAGATAATTAATTCTAAATTCAAAAATCTCAATACTTAGTACTGAGTACTCAGTATTGAGATTACGTCGCCAGTATCTTAACGATCTTCAGCCACTCTTCACTGAGGCGTTGTTTTTTCTTGATCGCCTCATCCAGTGGAATATAGTTGATCTTGTTGTTTACAATACCCACAAAAACATTATGCCTTCCTTCCACCAACGATTCTACTGCATGGTAACCCATGCGGCTTGCTATCAACCGGTCGAAACAACTAGGTGAACCGCCTCGTTGTATATGTCCTAAAATACAAACCCTTACTTCCAATAATGGTAAGCGGGATTTGATGACCCTGGCCACTTCATTACCGCCACCAAATTCTTCACCTTCGGCAACCACAATTAAATTTACAAGTTTATGCCTACGTTCTTTTTCTGCCAGTTGTGCAATGATGGTTTCTATTTCTGTTTTTCTTTCGGGTATCAAAATATTTTCTGCACCTGTTGCAATACCGCTGTGCAGGGCAATATAGCCAGCATCACGTCCCATCACTTCAATAATAAATAAACGGTCGTGTGCTTCTGCGGTATCCCGTATTTTATCTATGGCCTCTACGGCGGTATTTACAGCAGTATCAAAACCAATGGTAAAATCTGTACCGGCAATATCCTTATCAATGGTACCTGGTAAACCTATACAGGGAATATCAAATTCATTGCTGAAGATCTGTGCACCACGGAAACTTCCATCACCACCAATGATCACCAGTCCATCAATACCATGTTTCTTTAAATTATCGTAAGCCTTTTTCCTGCCTTCAGGCCCCAAAAAATCTTTACATCGTGAGGTTTTTAAAATGGTTCCGCCCCGCTGAATGATGTTTGCAACACTCCGGCTTTCCATACGGATGATGTCATCTTCCACCATACCGCTATATCCTCTCATGATACCGTATACCTCAAGTCCATGGTAAATACCGGTACGAACTACTGCACGAATGCAGGCATTCATACCCGGACTATCACCACCCGAAGTAAGTACTCCAATTTTTGTAACCTTGTTTTTCATCCTTCAAAATTAAGATTTATGCAGCGAAAATAACAAAGTGTAAATTAAACACATTAAATCCTCAAGCCTGTAAAGAAAAGATTATGCTTTGAACCAATAGATCACATTCTTTCCGGAACTGTAATACCCATCAAACTCATGCCACTTTTTAGAATGTTTGCTGTTAATAGAGCAATTTTTAGCCGAAGCTGTTTTTTAGATTCTGTTTCTGCATTGGCTACAGATAATTCAGCATAAAAAGAATTGAATGTTTTGGCAAGATTAAAAACATAATTAGCAAGCACTGATGGGTTGTGTTCTGCAGCAGCCTGTTCAATTATGAAAGGGTATTGTTCGGCAATAACAATAACTTCTTTTTCAGCTTTTAATAAATCATTGGCCATTGGGTCATCCGCAGGACCCTGTGGGTTGGTCATTGAGTTATTGTCGCCCTGCTTTCTCAAGATGCTTTTTATCCTTGCATAGGTGTATTGCACAAATGGCCCAGTAAAACCGTGAAAATCTATACTCTCGGCAGGATTGAATACCATTGTTTTTTTAGGGTCAACCCTTAGCAGGTAAAACTTCATAGCACCAAGTCCGATGGTGTTATAAAGAGATTTTAATTCTTCTGCTGTAAAATCCTTCACCTTGCCAAGTTCTTCGGTATGCTGCTGCGATGTGGTTATCATCTCTTCAACAATATCATCTGCATCTACAACTGTTCCTTCCCGGCTTTTCATTTTACCACTGGTCAATTCTACCATCCCATAGCTCAGGTGATAGATATTATCTGCATTGGGCATGCCCAGTTTCTGACAAATGAGTTGCAGCACTTTCATGTGATAATTCTGCTCATTGCCAATTACATAAATGCTCTGGTCAATTTTGTACTGCTCGTATTTTTGTAATGCCAACCCAATGTCCTGTGTTATATACACTGAAGTGCCGTCGCTTCTTTGAACAATTTTTTCATCAAGGCCCTCTGCGGTCAGGTCTATCCAAATGCTGCTATCATCCTTCTGGTAAAAAACTTTTTTATCCATTCCCTGCTGCACAATATCTTTCCCCAGCAGGTAAGTATTGCTTTCGTAATAGGTCTTGTCAAAATCGGCACCAATATTTTTATAGGTAACATCAAAACCTGCATACACCCAGCTGTTCATCATGTTCCAGAGTTCCATCACTTCGGGCTTTCCATCTTCCCAATCCAGTAACATCTGTTGGGTAGCTTTCATAATGGGGGCTTCCTTTTCAGCTTCGTCCTTTGTTTTACCTGCAGCAATAAGTTCAGCAACCTGCTCTTTATAAACGTCATTAAATTTCACATAATATTCTCCAACAAAATGATCACCCTTTGTACCGGTACTTTCCGGTGTAGCGCCATTCGCAAACATTTGCCAGGCTATCATACTCTTACAGATATGAATACCCCGGTCGTTAACGATGCAGCTTTTTATTACTTCGTAACCATTGGCTTTTAAGATCTCTGCCACACTCCAGCCTAAAAATATATTCCTTAAATGACCAAGATGTAATGGTTTATTGGTATTGGGTGATGCATATTCAACCATCACTTTATTGCCGTTTAGTGCTTTTTTGCCATAACAGATATCATTGTAATTCGTGGTCAACAATTCCTGCCAGTAAGTATCAGCAACAGTAAGATTTAAAAATCCTTTGATGATATTGTATGCAGTAAATAATTGGGGATAGTTTTTTACAAGATGATCGCCCAGGCTGTTGCCAATAGCATCGGGGGCCAGCTTCAATGATTTTACGAGTGAAAACATCACCACGGTATAATCTCCCTCAAATTCGGGCTTCGTCTGGTTGATCTGGAAATCTTTTTCGGTGAAGGGCTGGTTATATAAAGCCGATAAACTTTCTATGGTGCTTTTTTGTAAGCTGATAACTATTGACATTGCGCAAAGATACTGAGCGGTGGGCAATTTGCAGTTGGTCCCGATAGCTATCGGGAGCAGTTGGCAGTTCAGTGGAGCAAATGCTTACAAATTTGCCGACTGCAAACTGCCAACTGCCAACCTCTTCCCCTATCTTTGCGCTCTTTTTTACAATTATGATAAGTGCAAATAATATAACGCTGGCGTACGGCAAACGGGTTTTGTTTGATGAAGTGAATATCAGCTTTACGAAAGGAAACTGCTACGGTATAATTGGTGCTAATGGCGCCGGTAAATCTACTTTTTTAAAAATCATCAGTGGCGAAATTGAACCTAACAAGGGCACTATTGATATTAGTCCAGGCGAACGAATGGCGGTGCTAAACCAAAACCAGTTTGCTTTTGATGAAACCACCGTTTTAAATACGGTGTTGATGGGCCACAAAAAAATGTGGAAAGTGATGCATGATAAAGATGCATTATACGCAAAGGAAGATTTTACCGAAGCAGATGGCCTAAAAGCCGGCGAACTGGAAGAACAATTTGGCGAAATGGGTGGCTATACTGCCGAAAGTGATGCAGCTACTTTGCTGAGTGATCTGGGTGTAAAGGACGAATTACACCAGACACTGATGAAAGATATTGCAGCTAATATTAAAGTGAGGGTATTGCTGGCACAGGCAATCTTTGGTAATCCCGATATTTTATTGCTGGATGAGCCTACCAATAACCTGGATGTGGAAACTATCAGCTGGCTGGAGAATTTCCTTGCCGATTACCAGAATATTGTGTTGGTGGTGAGTCACGATCGTCACTTTTTAGATTCGGTTTGTACCCATGTGGCCGATGTGGACAGAAGTAAGATAAAAGTATATACTGGTAACTATTCATTCTGGTACGAAAGTAGCCAACTGGCAGCCAGGCAAATGAGCGATAAGAATAAAAAGAATGAGGACAAGCGTAAAGACCTGTTGGAATTTATTGCCCGGTTCAGTGCCAATGCATCTAAAAGTAAACAGGCTACCTCACGAAAAAAAGCGCTGGAAAAACTCGTTATTGAAGATATTGAACCAAGCAACAGGAAATATCCAGGCATTATTTTTAAGCAGGAGAGAGAAGTAGGAAATGAGATATTAAAAGTTGATAATCTTAAATTGCAAATTGAAGGCAAAATAATTTTCGACAGGATAAAATTTGATATTCAGAAAGGTGATAAGATTGCCTTCTTAAGCCGTGACCCCATTGCATTGACCAGTTTTTTTGAAGTGATCAATGGCAGAATGAAGGCTGACAGCGGCACCTACGAGTGGGGTACAACAGTTACCACCGCTTATTTACCCAACGATAACGGAGAATATTTTGAAGGCAGTAAACTGAACCTTATGGATTGGTTGCGTCAATACGTTCCACCAACAACAAAAGATGTCGATGAAGATTTCCTACGGGGCTTCTTAGGCAAAATGCTGTTCAGTGGTGATGAGATCCTGAAGAAAACAAATGTATTAAGTGGGGGAGAAAAAGTGCGCTGCATGGTCAGTAAGATGATGCTGCAGAACCCCAATGTGCTGATATTGGATGAGCCAACCAACCACCTTGATCTGGAAAGTATTATTTCCTTTAACGATAATATGGTTGCATATCCAAGTGTTATTTTATTAACAACACATGATCACCAGTTCATGCAAACTGTAGCCAACCGCATCATTGAGCTTACACCAAAAGGTATGATAGACCGCCTGATGACTTACGATGAATACCTGGAAGATGAAAGAGTGAAGGCGATGAGGGAAGAACTTTATAATTAAGTAATGAGTAGTAAGTAGTAAGTAATAAGTTGAAAAACAGGCAACTTCCTACTATACTTACAACTTATAACTTACAACTTTTTCATGCCCAAAGACAAGATCATAGCATTCATTGATTTTTTTTACCCGCCGTTCCGCAAACTCATGCCGGAACAAACCTTTCGTTATGCAGCCTGCGGTGGGGCTAATACAGTATTGGGTCTTGCTCTTTTTAAAATATTACTGGTATTCTTTTTTAAAGATGAAAATGTTGAACTTG
>JAYUYX010000176.1:0-23823 GCA_043752205.1 Chitinophagaceae bacterium | reverse complement strand
TAAAAAAGTGGAAATAGATGATTTTCAGGATAAAGATGCTGCCTTTAAAGTTATTGAAGATGCTATTGCATTATACAAAACCACTTTTACAAAATGATCATTAAAAATAAAATAATGGATACACAAACTATTCTTATCATCATAATGGTAGGCATTGCAGCTGGCATATTGGGGGGCCTGGTGGGTGTTGGCGGTGGCATCATCATTGTACCCGCATTAGTTTATTTTATCGGCTTCAGTCAAAAGACCGCACAGGGTACATCACTGGGTTTAATTATGCTGCCCGTGGGCATTCTGGGTGTTTTACATTATTACAAACAGGGCCATGTTGATTTCAGGGTGGTAGGCATATTGGCCATAGGATTTTTAGGCGGGAGTTATTTTGGCAGCAAGATAGCTTTAAGCCTGCCACAGGAAACTGTAAAAAAAATATTTGCTGTGCTAATGATCATCATTGCCATTAAAATGCTTCTTTTTGATAAACCTAAAAAACCAGAAGTAGTTAGTACAAATGAGCCACAAATGCATAACAATTCCAACCAGACTCCCGGTACTATTTATAAAGATGCTGATGGTTGATCAGATGTATCTTTTAATGATCCGCAGTTTTTGAGTTCTAAGCCCCGTATCAGTATCTACAATTCCCTGGCTGTCTATCTTATCAATTTTTACTTTGCCGGCTGCATGAATGATCTCGTGTGCATTAAGTAAAATACCTACATGAATTATCCTCCCCTCTTCATCATCAAAAAATGCAAGATCGCCGCAGCGGGCCTCGGGCAAAAAGCCTACCAACTCGCCCTGCGTAGCCTGTTGCTGTGCATCTCTTAACAGGTGAATGTTTAAAAATTTATATAGTAATTGTGCAAAGCCGCTGCAGTCAATTCCAAAAACAGATCTGCCTCCCCACAGGTAAGTTGTATTTAAAAATTTAAACGCCAGTTGCTTAATGATTTTGGCATCATGTTTAGCCATAGCAGGATCCCAGGTATTTCCGCCAAAATGTACCGTGTTCTTGCCCCAGAGAACATTTCCATTTTGCATAGCCGTTAATGAGCTACCAAAAGGAACCCACATCATGTAGCCGTTATAATTGATCTTATTCACCCAATCGGCAGTGAGCTTATTGTCTTTTAGATTATAATGTATGTCATCAATTTCCTGGAAATGTGATTGTCTGCACCAGCCGGTATAGGCATCCAGTTTATTTTTAATTTTTATCCAACCGTTCTTTTCAATAACAGTAATGATACAGCACTCACCAAACAAAAGCTGGCTTACCATTTCCGTTCTGTGGTCGGGCTCAATGCGTACAGGGGCCACAGGCACACAACAAACTACATAACTCATGTTTTACTTTTGATTACTGCTAAAATTATGGAAATTAAAGTAAGTTTACATCTAACTAAAAGAGATTTAATCTGCATACTATAAAAAGCTATCAGCCTGAGCATGTCGAAGGCGGTATAACTATATCAATTCCGTTTTGAATAAAACACAATACCAACATATAACCGATAACGAATTGCTCAGCAGGTTTTATGCCGACCACGATAATGAATGGTTAGGAATTTTACTTGAGCGCTATACTATGCTGCTGCTGGGTGTAAGTATGAAATACCTAAAGAATGAAGAAGCTGCAAAGGATGCTGTACAACAGGTTTTTTTAAAGGCGATAAACGAATTGCATAAATACAAAGTGGAATATTTTAAAAGTTGGATCTACATGATAGCTAAAAATCATTGCCTGATGCAGCTTAGGAATAAAGGAAGGTTTAATATAGAGATAGATGAGCAGACCTTTACTGCTGCTGCCGAGCCCGATGCAAAGAACAACTATATTGAAAAAGAGAAAACACTAACCAATATGGCCGGCGCCCTGCAACAATTGAATAATGAGCAGCAACTATGTGTAACTTTGTTTTACCTGGAGAAGAAAAGCTATCAGGAGATATCACAGCAGACCGGATACAGCATTATGCATGTAAAGAGCCATATCCAAAATGGAAAACGGAATTTAAAAATAATCATGGAACGAATGACCAATCACTAATGACTATTAATAATGAGCGATGATTTAAAAGACATATTATCTAATCTTAATAAGGATGTTGAGCAGGAAAAACTGCTTGATTACCTGAACAAAAAGTTATCAGCCTCCGATGCACATGAAGTGGAGAAGCAGATGGCCGATGATGAATTTATGAATGATGCCGTGGAAGGCCTGCAACATTTTAAAAATAAAAAAGACCTTTTACTGCTGGTAGATCAATTAAACAGCGACCTGAAAAAACAAACGCTTAAGAAAAAATTAAAAAAAGATAAACGTAAACTTAAGGATCAGCCCTTGCTTTACTTTACCATTGCCTTATTACTTATACTCGTTGTTATAAGTTATATTTTGATAAAAATATATTTAAGGGGATAATTATACCCACAGCCAAACCAAGCTATACGCCTGTATAGAGTTGCAGATTAATAATTTTCAACAATTTTACGTTTATTTCATTAGGCATACAATTTGATTATATCCCTGCAAAGCAACAAAATTGTCACAAACAGCATCTCTGTTATATTGATGATTCAACTTTATATAAACTAATTGACCACTCTCCTATTACATGTGAACCAAATGAAAATTAAACTTTCCATACTGCTGTTTTTTATTTGTGTTCTTACTGTTTCAAAAGCACAAACCGTAGATTTTAATTACACTACAGCAAATGGTTTATACTGTAATCCCCAAATAGTAACCTTTACGCAAAACTGTACACCTGCTCCCATTAACTATATCTGGAGTTTTGGTAACGGTCAAAGCGGCGATAAAGCAACAGAAAGTATTACATACAGCACAGCAGGAACGTATACTGTTAAACTCACTGCTGTTTATCCCACCACGGCAATAACCACCACTAAAACAATTGTTATTAATCCTTCGCCAACAATAAGCTTAACGGCCAATAAAAATAATTTATGCCAGCCCGGCAATGTTATTTTTACAGCACCTGGCAGCAATTTTATTACAAGTTATGAATGGGACTTTGGTGATGGCAGCCCGGTTGTAACTACTGCAAACAACAGCATCAATCATGCCTATACAACTTATAATTATTTTAGGGCAACAGTAAAAGGGATCACTGCCAATGGTTGTTCTGCATCAGCAAATTATAATGTAACTGTAGCCAAATTTACTATCAGCGGTTCAGTAACACCTTCTAACGGCTGCATACCGGCTAACAGTTTATTAAGTGTAACTGCCGATTTACCCGCCGGAGATGCAGCCCAAAATTTTTTGTGGAATTTTGGTGATGGATCACCAACAGTTAGCGGTACAGTTAATAGTATAAGCCACTTATACAATACTACAACTACTATAAGCAATGCAAATGTAACTATAACCAGTGCCCAGGGTTGTACCAACCAGTTTACATTTCCCCCTTTTGCTTTTGGTACACCACCATTTGCCACAGATGCCAGAACAGTAAGCGGCCGTACAACTTTCTGCGGATCAGAAACCATCCAGTTATATGGGAAAGCAACAAATGCCAATTTATATAATTGGGATTTTGGAGACGGAACTAATGCCTCGGTAACAGATACTTTGCTGTCGCATAAATTCAGATCGCTGGGGAATAAACGTATCGTTCTTACACCTTACTTCAATGGTTGCGAAGGATTAAAAGACACTATTAATGTTTTTATTGAAGGCGTGATAGCAGATTTTGCCATCAGTAATACCTGCACTAATAAAAATACTTTTTTATTTACCAATAACTCACTCGGCAATGTTGATCATTTTGAATGGACATTTTCTGATACTCCATCAGTAATTGATTCTACAAATTATAATGCCACACATACTTTTCCTGTAGCAGGTAATTACAGTAGTCATCTTTTTTTGATCGACAGTATTACAGGCTGCATAGATAGTTTAACCAAACAATTATATACCGCAATCCCTGTTTTTAACAGGAGCAACAGTACGGTATGTAAAGACAGCCTGGTTACTTACAGTGTTGTAAACAGCTATCCACCAGGTTCAGGCTTTACTTATGAATTTCACGTAAATGGTCTTATAGTCGATAATGGCGGCAGTACTGTATTGAATTACTATCCTGCTGTGCATGGCAATTTTACCGAGTACGTGGTAATAAAAGATACGCTTTCAGGAACCTGTAATGACAGCCTCTTTCTATCGGGCCAAACCCGGGTACAGGGCCCTGTTGTTAACTTTACGGCCGCTGCCGGGATATGTGCCGATACCAGCTTAGTCTTAACCAATAATTCTTATCCTTTCTTTTCCGCCGATTCCATAATAAAATGGAACTGGGATTTTGGAGACAACAAAAAAGACAGCATAAGAAATCCGTCTCCACACTCATATGTATTGCCGGGTAATTATGCTATTACATTAACGGCAACAGATATAAATGGGTGCAAACAAAAACTGGTGAAGCCAGTAACCGTTTTTCCTGTGCCCAAAATAAGTGTGTTCCCCGCAATTGATACCATTTGCCAGAGAGATACTGCGCTGCTAACTGCTTTTACTGTTGACAGTATTATGTGGAGCCCCGCAACAAATATTGATTGCATCAATTGCGATACCGTTAAAGTTTATCCCAACTCTACAACACTATATATTGCAAGAGCCATGAACAGTGCAGGCTGTAAAAGCTATGATAGTGCTTTAGTGAAAGTATTTCAACCATTCAACCTGGTTGTTTCCCCTGCAGATACAACCATCTGCCCGGGGCAAACCATAAGGTATAATACCAATACCGGGGGAATAACGGTATGGTCACCATCCACATTTCTTAATAACAATAAAATAAGAAACCCAATTGCAAGGCCAACAACTGCCCTAACGTATACAGTAACTGTTGTAGATTCTGTTGGCTGTTTTGCAGATACCGCTTTTGCAGTTGTGAATATGTTTCCATCACCAACGGTTAATGCAGGGCCTGATAAAATATTACCCTATTACAGCAGCTTTAATATAAGTCCTGCTTACAGCAGCGATATTGTGCAATATAGCTGGACCCCCTCTACAGACCTTGACTGCAGTACATGTCCCTCTCCTTCAGGCATTGCTTTAAGATCGGAATCGTATAAAATTGAAGTGCAGAATAACTTTGGGTGCAAGGCTGCAGATACCATCCGCATATTCATCAACTGCCTTAATGCAAATTTGCTGATGCCAAATGCATTTACACCAAACCGTGATGGCAAAAATGATTACTTCTATCCCATTACAAGAGGATACCGCATAGTAAAGTACTTTGTTATTTTTAACCGCTATGGCCAAAAGGTTTTTGAAAGAAAAAATTTCGATCCCAATATTGCTACACTTGGTTGGGATGGCAGAATAAAAGATAATAAATATGGCACCACCGAAGTATTTTCCTGGTTCATGGAAGCCGAGTGCGACCTTGGTGCACTGATGAATACAAAAGGAACCGTAGTATTGATCAGGTAAATTTTCACAGGGTTTAATGATAAGAAAGATCCTGCCGTGAGTGGGGTTTTTCTATTAAGGCAAAATTCTTGAAGCAGGATATCAGTGAGCCGCCTTTCTCGGGAGGCAGAACTGTTGACCCCAAACCGCCTTCCATAGGCCCATGCAGATTAAAAAATAAGGTACAAACAAACCTGAAGGCCCGCCCGGATGATCGGTCGGACAAATGTGGTAAATTGTTACAAAACCCCGAAGGGGTGACACTCCTACACACAAAACCTGTTTATCATGTCCGGAACATTTTCTCAAATTTATATACAGATTGTTTTTGCTGTAAAAGGCAGGGAGAACCTGATTGCAAATAGCTGGAAAACTGAATTACATAAATACATTGCCGGAATAATTAAAGGCAAAGGGCAAAAACCAATTATTGTAAATGGTATGCCCGATCATATTCATGCTTTTGTAGGTTTAAAGCCAGTTATGGCAATATCAGATTTTGGTAAGGGATATTAAGAACAATGCATCAAATTTTGTAAATGACAATAATTTTGTAAAAGGGAGATTTGCATGGCAGGAAAGTTACGGTGCATTCTCTTATTCACATTCTCATATTGCAGGAGTGTATGATTATATCCTTAACCAGGAAAAACATCATCAAAAGAAAACCTTTAAACAGGAATACACTGATTTTCTGAAAAAATTTGAAATTGAATACGAGGAAAAGTATTTGTTTGAATGGTACGATTGATATGTTTTTATAATCCTGTCACCCCTTCGGGGTTTTGGTAAGATGTTGACAATTTTGCTATACAAATAGCACCCCTTCGGGGTTTTAGTAAAATGTGTTTCTATTGTTTTTATTTCACCCCCTGGGCTTATCTCTTATTAACAGCTTATTGCCAAACCCCTGATTAAAAAACCTCCTTCAACATTCCCATAGCTATAGGTAGCAATGATTAGTATTCGCAACAAAACCCGAAGGGTTATAATTAGTATAGCAAGTTAGTAAATCGTTTTACAAACCCCGATGGGGAGATATATCTGATTTGTTTGCAACGGGTGAAAATACCAGTCTGGGAAAAAATTTATTGAACCACAAACCGCAACAGCCTTGTTTTACCATCAACAGTATTGCCTATGAGTTGGTATGTTCCGGCTGCTATATTTTTTACATGAACAGCAATACTGTTGAACCCGGCCATCATATTACTATTTTGTTTTTGCACTACCCTTCCCTGCATATCGCTGATAACAATCTGCAGCTGCATTTTTTCTGCAGCACTTATTTGTAAATTAAATGAGCCGTTCACGATTGGGTTTGGTGCAATATTTAAAACATCAATTCCCCTGGCTGCATGTATTAAACTAACAATACTACTATACGAGATCTTTGCATTAGCATCTGTCATTTTTATACGATAATAATTTACACCTGCTGCCGGGTGCATATCTGTAAAACTAAATAGCTGTGCACACCGCAGTGCGGTTGCAGTTTCTACATAAACTGCATGGTAATTTCTGCCATCAATACTTCTTTCAATTACCATATTAACTGATGCAGTATTGTTACAGGTAAGTTTCCAGTTTAATAGATGATTGTTGTTTTGTTTTATGCCGGTAAAATAATTTACATCAACACTGTTATAAGCAGCTAATATTGCTCCCAGATTTCCAAGCACCAGCGGAGCTTCAATATTATCACCAAATGTACTTACTGTTGTTGCTACCTGGTACCCACCTGCTGGTACTAAACCCGTTTGAATAACATTCCATGCACCGGTATAATGCCCCAACTCTAAATTAGCAGTATAATTAAACCCGGCATTTCCTTCTCCTGCATAATAAAAGAAATTTGTATTCACCGTTCCGGGCATACCACCTGTGGGTGTAACAAACCAGGTTCGGTTTACTGCTTTAAGGGGAACAACAATAGCAGGGTTAATGCCTATCTCAACCCTGACACCGTAACTAAACCCTCCGCCATTAGAAATGACCATTGGGTTGATGGTTGTTGCATTTGCTCCTATTGGATAGCCCTTGGGGGTGCCTGTAACATTATTGAATATTAATTTTCCGCTGCCGTTGGTTACCACATGCGATGTTGATGAGCCCCCGCTTATATCTCCCGTCATCGTTAAATTAAAATTGCCCAGTGTTATTAATGCGCTTGATGGTAGTAAAGCAATAGTACCTGTTACTGTTTTATCCGATACCATGGTAACAGTGGTAGATGCACCAATATCCATCCCGCTAGCAGTTGGCAAGGTTAGCAAACCTGTGCCTCCAAGGCTTGCTGTCGTTCCATTAATGATAAATTTACCCGATGTTGACCCATTGATATTTCCAGTTCCAATTATTCCGTTGCGAAATATTTTTGTACCTGTACCAACTATATTAAAACTATTAAAAGCTTCAAATACGCCATTAAATGTAGTTAATCCGCCAGAGCCAACATTTAAATTGGTAGCCGATCTGAAAACCGGAATAGTGTTGGCAGCAACATTTGGAAAATAGGTCACCCCGTCTGTACTGTAAACCACAGTTAATTCTAATTCGGATGCATCCTGGTAAATATAATTTGATGCATTAACACCTGTACCCACATTAGTCATTCCTCCTGCCGACACCCTTAATATGCCTCCCGTATTAATATTTGCAATTGCAGTTGCTACAGCAAATACCGGGGGGTTACCAGCAGAAGCCAAAGTAAATGTTCCGCCACTCAGTACTATCATGTCATCACCCGGCCCATCCATAATGGTTAGTGTGCTGCCCAGGTGCGATAACACCCCGCCATTCTCAATCACCACCTGGTCCATAGCCTGGTTGTTGCTTACATTAACATAATGCGTATTCCTTATGCTGATGGCATTGGCAAGGTTTGTAGGCCATGACGTGGCAGGAAACCAGTTTATATTATCTGTTGATGATTCCCAAACAGCAATATCATTCCAGTCACCACTGAAAATACTTCTAAAATAATCTGTTGGTGCTGATGGCTTCCCCGCATGCAGACAACAGGTAAATATTAAAAAGGAGGCTATTAAAAGCAATGTCTTTTTCATGAGTGAACGGTTCCCAGTTTTCGCTATATGAATTTACAAAAAAAATCCCGCCAAAAGGCAGGACTTTTATAAGGAGTTAGTTGGTAAAGATTATTGTATCACAAAACGCAACATTCTTGTTTTACCATCGGCAGTGTTACCATGCAACTGGTAAGTACCGGCCGCCAGGTTCCGCACACTCATGGGGATGATATTAAAACCGGCTGTAAGGCTCAATATTTGCTTTTGCATTATTCTTCCCTGCATGTCGGTTATTACAACTTCCATTTGTGTTTTTTCTGCAGCGCTTATTTTTAAATTGAAGGCAGCATTAACGATCGGGTTTGGTGCAATATTCATTACATCCATTCCTTTAGTTGCATTTATTAAACTAACAATGCTACTGTAAGTTACCTTACCATCTGCATCTGTCATTTTAAGGCGGTAATAATTTATGCCTTTGGTGGGTGTGTTATCAGTATAATTAAATGGCTGCTGGCACCTTACTGCTGTTGCAAAAATGCTGTAGATGCTGTTGTAATTGCGGCCATCTGTACTGCGTTCCATTTCAATGGTAGCACTTGGCGTGCTTACACAAGTAACTTTCCAGTTTAATAAATGATTACCGTTTTGTTTTGCGCCGGTAAAATAATTAATTGTGATGGGAAGTGGATTATCTCCAAATGTTTTACTAGCTAAAGATAATGGACCAAATAAAGTTGCACCTGGCCAGGTAATTGAACCCGATACTGTGTTACTCCCGCCAGTAAGCATAGGAGACAATGCATATGAATTCCATTCATTGGGGCCATTATCAAAACGTGCAATAGTTAAGTTGGCTGTATTAGTTATATAAGAATTTGCCTGGCCACATGGGTTATTTGTATTCCAGTATGCCTTAACATCCAAAGAAGATGGTGTAGCGATGCCTTTTACTAATGTCCAGTAATCACATCCGCTAACATGTGAAAGCCCGGCACCAGCATTTACAGGACCTAATAACCTTGCACTGCTTCTTATATATTCTGCTGTAAATTCATCTGAAGTTGTTCCACCTACAAAAGTACTGATCTCAATAGGTACATACCCTGCTCCTGTTTTTCCTACCGGGAAAGTAAACAATGTTTGTCCTATCTTTTTTATTGGGCCATGCACAAAACTTAAGTTTGATGCTCCTGTTGTTGAAGCTCCATCAGGTAGTGTTAACAGGTTTGTTGCTGTAGTGGTTACAATACCTGTATTTAACGTAAGCGAATTATTTACTGTAACCGCAGTTGCTAAAGTAACGGCACTATCAACAATAAAATCTCCCGATGTTCCTGTAGCTGTTCTGTCAATTAATAAAGCTGTTGTACCACCTGTAGGGTTAACAGTACTTATTGCACCCGGCCATGCACCATCCGTTGATGTAAATGCATATACTTTATTTCCACCTCCATTTAAGTATTGAATTCTTCTAACTCCATTTGCTAAGGTGTTAGGGATAAATGTACCCCATGCTTTGGCTATTGCATCAACATTGTTTTGATAAAATGTGGGATAAGTTGTTCCGCCTGTTGTTCCATCACTCTCAATAAAAGTTGAAGTTAAAGGCCTTCCGGTGCCACCCACATTATCATATAAAAATACAAGATCTCTATTAGCAGTGTGTGTCATACCATAAATACCGGTTCCATCTGCAGCTGCGGTACCTAAGTTGGTTACGATGGCTGTATTGGTTGAGGTAAGTGTATAGATAACAGTACTTCCCCCTGCGCCATCATTTAATAAAAGACGGAGGTGTAACTGGTTCCCAGGGGTAAATCTTACATTGGTTGAGGGTTCTGTTATAAACCATCCGGTATAGCTCCCTGAACCATCAGTAGTAAACTCTCCGTATTGTCCAGCAACAGCTAAACTTATTCCTGCAGCATTTCTTACAAAATTACCAGAGGCATTATAGAATATTTGGATACCAGCACCTATTGCTGGAGTAAGCAGTTCAGCAGGAGTACAAACCAGGTTTGTATACCGGTAAGTTGTATTGGGTAAAAGAAAATCTATTGTTGCCCTGTAAACATATGGCAAACGATTGTTGTTTGTACCATTTAATCCTTGTATATATTGAGGCAACAAAAATTCAGTTAAAGAAGGGGGCGGTACTATCACAATATTGCCACTAGTAGCAGATGTGAGAATTCCATCAGATGCATTAATAGTATAAGTACCTATTGCATCAATTTGTACTGCATTAAAAGTAGCAACACCCGCAACTGCAGCAACAATAACAGTTCCTATTACATTACCAGGACCTGAAACTTTTGCAATGGTTATATTACTTGTATAAGCAAGATCTACACTATTATCAGGTCGCCTTGCCTCAACAGTAAATGTAGTAAGGTTTGTATTGGTAAATCCTGTCGCTGGTACACCAACCAAAACTAATTGTGAAGCCGCCGCCAAAACATTGAATGGCGCACTGTTTCCAGCTGTAAGTACATCGCCCGATGTACGTGTAGCAGTGATTACTACCCCGCTTTCAACCGTATTATAAGTAAGTCCAGATATAACAATACTATTTGTATTGGCAAGAATTGTACCTGTAAGTGTTCCGCCAAGAACACCTGAACCTGTAAATAATGACAGTGTAACATTGGTATTGGCAGTAACATTCGCTGCAACGTTACTGGCATCCTGTGATTGTACTGTTACAGAGAAAGGAGCATTTACAGTAGGTGATGTTGGATTTATAGCAGTTATTGCAAGCTTGGTAGCAGTACTTGTAGATGCGGTGGAACCATTTAATTGTACGTTTACTACACTTGATGCAACATCAAATCCACCTGTACCTCCTGTAGCAGTACCACCATATCCATATAAACGAAAAGTGGTAGCTGTAGTAATAGCAGTCAAGCCTGATATTGAAATTGTATTTCCTACGGAAATTGATGCAGGCATACTTGTAACACTACCAAGATTTGCTGTATATCCGTCAACTGAAGATCGAAGTGTAACAGAGTTAGGGCCAGATGCAGAATGATCCCAATTAAAAACAAAAGATGTAGGTGTAAAGGAAAAACCTGAATTGGGAGTTACAATAAATTGCAGATAATCATTTCCTGCAACAGCTTCTGTAAGTGTACTATTTGTACTGTTACCAATGTTCCACCAATTATTTCCCCCAAAGCGGTTTCCATTTGCTGCACCAGTTATGCCCGGTCCAAGGGTAAGATTAGTAACTCCCGATAAATTAACATCGTTGAAAACACTTGGTTCGGTTGTTTCTGTTCCGAGATTACCAAATGTATTCCATTGTAATAGCTGAGCATTGACATTTGTTACAAACCCAACAAAAATCAATAAAAATAGTACGTAAACTTTTCTCATAGTTAGAATTGTTATCATTTAAAAAATAAAATACCTACAGGTTACTACACCAGTAAGGCTTTGGGCTTTTATTAAAGAGTGGATTTTGACGTATTAACGCTAAAAATGCGCTTTGGCTTTTGGGAGGATACTAAGCTGTTCTGCTGCAAGATACTTTTTTATTTAAATCTGCTGCTGCATGGCAGGTAAATTTTATATTAATATTTCCACATGCTGTATAATAATAGGGAAAACCCCGGGGGGAGGTATAAAAAACTCCTTACGCTGTTATGTATGTATAAAAAAAACCGGTTCCTTTTAAGAAACCGGTTTAAAACTTTTATAAAGTAATGATTACTGTTTTACAAAACGTATCAGTTTAGTTTTTTCATCAGCAAAAATGGCCTGTATGCTATAAGTACCTGCAGCCAGGTTACTTACATTCATAGGTATGCTGCTAAAGCCTGCAATAACAGGAATGCTTTGCCTGTTAACGGTTCTGCCCTGCATATCGGTTATAATAACCTGCATGGTTGCTGCCGTTGCACTGGTAACATTTAGCTTAAAGTTGCCGGTGGTTACCGGGTTTGGTGCAATGCTTATGATCTCAAAACCTTTAACTGCATTAAGCAAAGCCACAATACCGCTATACGATATAGCTCCATTATCATCCACCATTTTCAGGCGGTAGTAGTTCATACCTTTTAATGGTTGTACATCGGTATAATCAAATGGCTGGTTACAGCGGGCTGCATCGGCAACAATGGTAGTAATACCGGTAAAGTTGCGGCTGTCGGCGCTGCGTTCCAATGTCATGGTTGCCCTTGGCGTACTTTGACAGGTAACTTTCCAGTTAAGCAAATGGTTGCTGCCTTGTTTGCTACCGTTAAAGTAATTGATAGTAATGGGTAGAGCACCGGCACCTAAGCTGGTATGCAAATAGAAACCGCTGAAACCTATGATATCAAAAGTGATAGCCCAGTTGGTTCCGTTCCAGAAAACATTGGCCAGACTTGGAAGTATCAATACCCTGGTACCTGTATATAATGATGGGTTTGAAGGATATGAAGACGCAGGTCCATGATACTGGGTAATTTTTACATTAGCCCTGTTAGGATCTGTATTTGCACCACCAGCCACAGTTGGCAATGGCGGCCTTACCGGATTATTGCTATTGTACAAAGCAAATTCAGCATCAGTAAAATATAAGGTAACAGTTGCCGATGTAGTAGTTTGGTTACTGGTAACCGGTTCCATATCATAATGCCTTTGTACATAGGGCTCTCCACCATTAGCATATTGCTGTGTTGCATCCGTAGTAACACAAACGTTCACTTTGCCTGTAACAGGATTAGCACCTGATGGTACCAACCTGGCAATAAGATCACATACACCTGTTGCATACGTTGTACCTAATGGAGAAACTATTTTGTTTTCGCAAACGGATGAACCTGCAACACCGGCTAATGTACCGCTGTAAGTTGGGTTAAATTCATCAGCACCAATATCCGGTGTGTTTACATCACGGGTAGCATTATCATAATCAACTGTTATACCTGTAATAGGTGTTCCATATCCATCAAGACCGCAATTGGTACCAGCTACAAGATGCAGATCGGTGGCTGAAACAAAATTTGGTAGAATATTAAGTGAATTAATATCTTGTGCTGTTCCAGTACGCCATGCAGCAAGTGTAGTTCTGTCAGATCCTAAAAATCCTAGTACCCCTTGCGTGCCGGAAGGATAATAATTATTAAAATCAATATTAGAATATGCTGTATTAGCAGCAGCAGAATAAATCGAGTAAGCCTTTCCTCCTGAGTTAAGAGCATTAACAATTGAATTTGCAAAAATATTGTTCCGGATATCCAGACCTGTTGCTGTGGAAACAACATATAACGCTGCAGTTAAAGTAGCTGTAGCACTACGATCTGAATTACCGGTAAGATGTACTGAATTATCATAAATGTTTAATCCACCGGTAGTGCCAAGTATTCTTATGCCAACTATTGCATCTGAAGTTAATGTACTCCATCCATCCCCAAGAAGGTCAGATATCATGTTATTAGAAATAGTAACGCTGCTGGTAGCAGATCCTGTATTTATATCAATCCCTTTTCCCCCATAACCACCTGTGCCGGCATAACGTAACCCTGTAATCATATTTCGTGTAATTGAACTGCTTACAAAACCACTACCTATTAACATCCCTGTTGGATTTGTATTGCCACCAATTATATTAAAAATAGTATTCTGAGATAAGGATGCTCCCGTAGCCTGAGTAATATCTATTCCATATTTGCCAATGTAATCTGCCGCAGTTGAAGATCCAATGCTGTTACTACTTATCACTAAATTGTTATTAAGTCCTGTGGCAGAAGCCCTCGCATAAATTCCATAAAAAGATTTATTGATACTGTTATTAAGAATTGTAAGATCATCATTATCATCACCGGTAGCTGATGTAGAAATTACTGTTCCACCTACATAAATACCAAACGTACTGCTTACAGTATTACTACCGGCTTTTGTAATTGTGTTTTTAATAGTATTACTTGTTGCACCTGTTCCGGTTCCCAAGCTAGATACCCATATCACCGCTGTGTTAGTACTGATAGAAATATTCTCAATTGTAAGATTTCTGGATGTTGTAGCATTATTTGATCCATCAATGGTTACGTAATCTGCTCCGTTTATTTTTATGATTGAGGATGTTGAAGTACCGCTAATTGTTGCAGTCACTCCTGATGCAGGCCTTATGGTAAATGTGTTTGTAGCACTTGCACCAGCATATGCATTAATAACCAATGGGAAGGTTTCAGCTGGTGCAGTACTGTAGTCGGTTTGTAATTCAAATACAACTGCACAGCTAACACCTAATGAATTTATTTTACCAATTGCCTGAGTAAGGTTTTGGAAACCCGCAGGCTGTGATGCACCTACCATGTATGTACCACACAATGGTGCTTGTGCAAGTAAGGTTCCGTTTATTTCATCATTAGCTGGTACTGCATCACCCACCAATTCTGATCTTGCATAAATAGTATAAGTTCCGGCAACAGCAAGTGACGTAGAAGCAAATGTTACTGTTGTAGTAACCCCGGTAGCAATAGAAGCAATAACCTGTGTATTGTTATATACTTCAGTAAGAGTGGCATCTAGTATTCTGTAACGTACTGTTACACTTGTTTGAGTAGCTGTACCGTTGTTTGTAAATGAAGCTTGTGGACTAAAGCTGGCTCCTGTTACAACAGAACTTCCACTTAACGGACTGATAAAAGCTGTTGCCTGTATGTCGTTAGCCGGAGGAGCTATAAATGTTCCTTCATCCGCACCAATATCAGGTGTGGTTACATTTCTTGTATCGTTATCATAGTCTGTAGTTATACCTGCTATTGGTGTACCTGCAGATTCCACCAGTGTAGCAACTGCCGTATTGATATGAAGATTAGTAGCAGAGATAAATTTAGGATCGCTGCTTATAGAATTGGCTTCCTGGCTTGTTGCTGTCTGCCAGGTTGCTAATGTTGCATAGTTCGTTGCATTGAATCTTCCTAACTGAGCAGTAGCAGAACCACTTGCTGATGAAAGCAGATCATTATAGTTAAGTGTACTTCCACTATACGTTGTAACCGTTGTGTAATGAGCATAAAGTGTTGCTGCAGCGGCAGATGAACCGTTCATGTAAAATATATTATTTCTCATATCAACCACAGGGCAATTAGTAGATGTAAGTCCATTACCATTTGCAAAACAGGCAGATCCTCCAGTTCCCGTGTTATTCATCTGTCCGGTTAAATAAACTGAATTGAAATAATACTTATCATTATAACCACCATTATTGCTTATGCCACTGGTATTCCATGAAGTACTTGTAGCTGTTGAACTGAGATCATATACCATATTGTTTGAAAAGGTAATATTGCTGGGATTGCCAACTACATTATAGGTAGCCGATGAAGTATGTATTCCAACTATTTTACCTGTACTAGTTCCGGTATACCTTAAATTATGGATATTGTTTGCATTTAATATTCCATTTTTAGTATCCAATAAAATAATTCCTCCAGTATTGGCTGTTGAAGTAGAGGTTTGATTTTGAATTTCATTATTGGAAATAATGGCTCCATCCTGGAATTGTGCTGTTATACCTGTAAGAGAAAATCCATCACCGGCAGTAACTGTTCCTATTGTATTTTGTATTAGCTGTAAACCGGTTCCTAAAGTTGCCGCTGCAACTCCTCTTACAAATACACCATGCTGACTTTTTGAAATGGTATTATTCTGGATGATATTGTTTGAATTGTTTGCAAGTGCGCTGCCTGTTGTAGATATAGAAGCTGTGCCTCCACTAAAAACCCCAATTAGAGTTGTGGTTTCTGAATTACCAGTAATAATACAATTCTTAATTATATTATTAGTAGCACCATCACTTGCCGATGCACTGGCTATCCAGATAACTGCATTACCAGAAGTAGCTGTATTTGTATTGGTAATGGTTAAATTTTTAGATGTTGTACCGTTATTAGACCCATCAATGATCACATAATCGGCTCCATTCAGTTTCAGTAAAGAAGTAGTTGAATTTCCTGTGATGATAGGGTTTTGCCCACTTGCCGGCCTGATAGTTAATGTATTTGTTCCTGCTATTGCATTGGCATTGATCGTTATTGGGAAAGTTTCACTAGCAGACGAATAAGTTGAAATTAATTCAAACACAATTGGACCCGTAATACAGCTTGCAGTGTTATAATCTGCCACAGCAGCAGTTAACGATATATAATCAGCTCCTGTAACACCCACGGTCTTTGTTCCTCCCAATGTAAGCGACACCCTGTTAACTGCTCCCATTGCATCATTACCTGCATTCAAATCTCCTGTTACCACGGTGTTGGCATTGAAAGTATAAGTACCATTCACACTCATGTTGATTGTTGCAGGCATTGTAACATTTTGTGTAGCACCCGCTACCAAAGTTCCTGATGTTAATACTACACTGCTGCTATAACCACCGGTTGCTGTTACATTTACCGTAACATTATTTACACTAAAGTCTATAGTTGTTCCTGAATAATTCTTTATTGTTACGGTTACTATTTCTGTAGTCGTATAACAACCACTTGCTGCCGGAGCTACTAAAGCAGTAGCGCCCATATCCACCCCAATCAATGCATAATCCCCTGCATCGGCACCAATATCTGTTGGTGATAAAGTTGATCTGGCTTGCCCGTCAAAATCATCGGTTACTGAAGCAATATTAAAACCTGTTCCTTCTGCCGGTGTACCTACCTGTACGTGCAGATTAGGTGTAACAGCGGCGGGTGCAACAAATAGAGGATCTGAAAACAAACTGCTGGCATCATTGCTTGCTGTGTTCCATGTAGCACCATAAGTTAGATGATCCGTTGAACCGGGTGTGCCCACATAGCCAAATGTAAAGCCCGTGCCTGCCCCATGATAAACATTATGTGATAATGTTAATGTAGTATTTACATTTAAGCCCACAACATAATGCTTGCCAGTTCCTGCGCCGTTAGATCTTTGGTTTACAAAAATATTATCTCTCACTTCATCTGTTCCTGTTAAAGATCTTCTAAAAGCTATTGAATTGGCATTTACAGTAACGCCAGATCCACCAATATATACACTATTGTGGTATAAATTATTATTAGTTGCAACATTTTTATCGATTCCAATAATTGCAGAATTGATTAGAGAAGCGCCGGCAGCATCCAATCCTAAACGAATCATGTTATTCTGTGTATTAGCAACGCCTCCTCCGATAGTAATTCCTGTGATGGTTGCTGTTGTACTTGTGGAAGCAAGGCTTAAACCATAAATAAGATTCTTTGCAATCACATTAGTACCGGCACTTGGACCAGAAAAATAAATACCATGCAAAAAAGTTGCAGCCGATCCTGTGGAATTATTGATGGCTTGAATAGTATTTAGAGAGATGGTATGGTTGCCCGCTGTTGTGGAAGAATACAAAATACCCATAGTGGAAGAAGTGGTGCCTGTACCAATCCCAGGGCTTGCATTAGTAAGATTTCTTACTGTATTTCCGGTTACGGTGCCAACACCGGAAGTTGAAGAAATACCTCTTAATGTTAATGTTAAAGTTGTTGGTGCAGTTGGATAAGCGTTGTTTAAATTTGCAATCGTATTGTTAGTTATAGAAATTGCTGTTGCAGCGCCGGTATTCACAATACCTGAAACAACTTGCGCTGAGGTGCTAATGCTCGCAGCAGAACCATTCATACTATTTGGAGTTGCTGTACTGCCTATTGTATTTAGATTTATAGTCACAGTACCTGAAGCGTTAGAAATAATTCCTGTTACCCCAGCTGAAAGAGTTCCTCCGCTTGTAGCGGTCATAGCGCCGACATTGTTATTACTAATATTAATAATCCCAGATCCCGAACATCCTATTCCATTGGCTGTTCCACCTGAACTGGTAAGTTGTGTAAAAGTTATGGAGCCGGTGCCCGTAGTAGCACCTATAGTATTGCCTGAAGTAGTTCCAATATTTGCACTACCTGCTCCAACATATATACCTCCCCAGGCACCTGTCCCTAATGGAGCACTTGTACTATTAGTGCTTGCACTACTTGTGCTTGAAAAGGCAATATTAGCAATTGTATTTCCTTGAATAGAAGATGCAGTCGTTGTTCCAACAGATAAACCGATACCATTAAATCTGTTTGCAAATGTACCTGTAATAGTCCAGGCCGTTCCCCCTGCATTTGCTGTATTACCTCCAATAAAATTATTGGTAACAACAAAATTATTTCCACTCGTGGAATTTGCAATTGTTATACCATAAACTGTTACTGTTGCAGTTGCTGTACGCGATGCAGTTTGATAAAAACTATTACCAGTAATTGTCCAGTCGGTATTTCCTCCCTGAATCGAAATACCTGCGCTTGTACCTGAGGAAACAAAATTATTAAAGATGTTACAATTTGAAATTGTATTACCACTATTATTTTGTGCAGCTGTGGTAGTTGTACCTAAAGAATAAATTCCATTTGTAGGAGTTGTAGCTCCATCTTTAATATCACAATTATCAATAGTATTATTGTCATTACCATTTGTCCCTGTAGTTGTGCTAAAAACAATAACCCCACTTGTAGTTGAAGTATTTACCCCCTGGATTGTACAGTATTTTATAACATTGCTGGTACCTTCATTAATAAACTGTACTGCCTGCCCAGTTGTGCTGCTATTTGCAATTGTAATAAATTTATTTGTACCTGCACCCCCGTTTCTTCCATCAATAATATAAAATTGGCCGCCATTAAAATTAAATGTGGGTGCGGCAGCGGCTGAAGTAAGCACTATTGGTGCTGCTACTGCTGCTGCAGGCCTTATTGTAATTGTATTAGTAACGCTTGCACAGGGTACTAAGCCAAATGTAATAGCTCCTTCTGTTACATAATCAGTTTGTAATTCTAAAACTACGGCTCCTGTAATACCATTTGCAATTAAAGCTGTTAAAGCATTTGCAACACTTGTATAAGTGCCGGTTGCTCCAACTGTATATGTTCCACCAGCTATTGAACAACTGTTGGTTAACTGGCTGCCGATTAAACCTGGTGATGATGCAACACCTTCTTTGTTGGCAACTACTTTCCATGTATAAGTTGTATTGGGTGTTAAACCTGTTTGTGCTGATAAATAAGATGCCCCTGTTGCTAATGTAGTGGTAGAAGGAATATTAGCAACTAATGTATATGTGGTACCTCCGTCTGTTGATCTATATAATGCAAAATTCGTTTCATCAGTGGAATTATCAACCCAGTTGATAGTTGTTGTAGTTAACCCAACCCCTGTAAAGGTCATTGTTATCGGGTCAGCCGGAAGTACTTGTCCGGGTGTCCATGTATACATAATGCGTGAACCATTAGTTGCATTGCTAAGGTTAGGGATTGAACCAACTGATGTAAAAGTATTTGTAGTATTTGTTGCAGACAAAGTCCAGGTAGGCACTGCACCAACAGTTACATAACCATTTGTTGTTGCCGTATTGCTGGAACCAAGAAAAATCGAACGGGCTGTTGAGGCAGTTCCATTATACATATCTCCATAAACAAATTCAATAATACCTGTACCCTCATACAATCTTAATTGCATGGTGGCTCCGGTATTAGTACTGCTGAAAGGAATAGTAAAATCTTCCCATGATACAGTCATTACCTGGCTGCCCACAACACCGGTGGTTTTATATACCACCCGACCCGTAGCTTTAACAGCATTATCACCTGCCATAGGTGCAAGGATAACCACACCCAAAGCTGGGGTGGCATTGCTGGTACCAGAGATTACTGTTGAACCAAATCTTAACTGACCATTTGAGTTCACACTAAACTGTCCATAAGCATTGCCCATAAAATAAAATGGGAAAGGCAAATTTGTAACACTTGATGCTACGTCATCATAGTATGAACCTGGTGTAAGGTTACCAAAGTTAGTGGTACCACTAGTCATATCAGTAAGCGAAGCACTGGTGCTGTTACTGAAAGTGTAATTTGCAAGAGTTTGTGCATTCGCCCCCACGGTTCCCAAAACAAATAAGAACCCCACAAGGAGTTTAGTGTAAATTTTTTTCATAAAGTTGTTTGTTTGAAGAGTTGAAATAAGCATAAACAGTGGTATTGATAATAAATAAAATGGTAACAGTGAAACAGGTTAAGATACGCTCTGGGGCTATATATCGGGCCCGGCGATGTTTTTCTGGTAAACAGAGCCATGTTCATAAAAAGCCGGTATTAAAGCCGGTGTAAAAACATGGTACAGGTTAAAGTTGAAATGGGAATATTGAATCTGCAAGCGGGAAATAACGATATAGATCATTACGGAGAGTTCTTTAATAAAAAAGAGCACACAAAGCAGTATAGCATTGATCAGGTAAATTTTACCCATAGCAGTGAATGGATGAATACTTAAGAACCGTGATTTAAAAATTGAATTGGCGCTTGAACAGGAAAAGGACTAATGGTAATTCTGAAGGATATGCGGCAAGATATATTATTTACGTTAACAAAAACAAAAAAATTAAACCAAAATTTATAGATTTATAAAACTGCGTGGCTGGTTAGCTGTTATAAATACCAATTTATAAAATATAAACTATTGACTATAAATTAATTTACGGATTCAAAAATATTGGCTTGTGTATTTGTGCTTCGTCTTAAAAATGTGTATAAATAATGAATGATACGTATGCCCGACCCCGTTCTGAGTGTGCCGGGGATGCGTAGTTGACAGTCCGCAGGATCCCGTGGATTGGTAGTTGGCAAAAAAGACAAAGTCAGCATGCTCAGATTGCAACTGCCAACTAAATTAAGATCAAAAACAGGCAGGCTCCTTGCTAACTGCCAATCCACAGGATCCTGCGGACCGGCTCTGCAAACTGCCCTCTACTTCTTCCTGAAGAACAACCTCACCGGCACACCGCTAAAATTGAATTTCTCTCTTAACTGGTTCTCAAGGTAATTCTTATAAGGTGTTTTTACATCATCGGGGTAATTACAGAAAAATGCAAAGCTGGGTGTAAAAGTGGGTAGTTGGGTGATGTATTTAATCTTTAGCTGGTTACCCCTTACTACCGGTGGCTTGTAGGCTTCTATGGCTTTCTGCATCACTTCGTTCAGCTGCGATGTGGTTATTTTTCTTTTGCGGTTCTCAAATACTTCCAGCGCCATTTCAATACTTTTAAATATGCGTTGCTTTTCGGTAACCGAAATAAAAATGATGGGCACATCACTGAAAGGTGCAAATTTTTTCTTTAATTCCTTTTCGTAGTCTTTTGTGGTATTGGTTTTCTTTTCATCAACAAGATCCCATTTATTTACCAGCACCACAATGCCTTTTCCTTTTTTAACAGCCAGCGCAAATATTGAAAGGTCCTGAGCAGTAATTCCTTTGCCTGCATCCAGCATCAGCATACAGATATCTGATTCATCCACGGCTTTTACAGCACGTATCACCGAATAAAATTCCAGGTCCTCATGCACTTTTGCTTTACGGCGTATGCCCGCCGTATCTATCAACATAAATTCTTTGTTGAATAGATTGTAGTGTGTATGAATGGTATCTCTTGTAGTACCGGCAATATCACTTACTATGGTACGCTCCTGTCCTATCAATGCATTTAATAAAGATGATTTACCTACATTGGGCTGACCGATAATGGCAATTTTTGGAAGGTCAGTTACTGTTGCGGCTTCATCAGAATCTTTCTCACTGATCTTTTCAGTTATCGCATCTAATATCTCACCGGTGCCACTGCCACTGATGGATGAAACAAAAAATATCTGCTCAAAACCCAATGCGTAAAATTCGCTGGCCTCCATCAGGCGCTCATGATTATCAACTTTATTTACTACCAAAAAAACGGGTTTGGTACTTCGGCGTAACAAATCAACCATGGAGTTGTCAAGCTCTGTAATACCTGTTGAAGCATCCACCATAAAAATTATGGCATTGGCTTCTTCAATAGCGATCACCACCTGCTTGCGTATCTCTTTTTCAAACACATCATTACTGCCGGCAACAAAACCGCCGGTATCAATTACGTTAAAGCTTTTACCTGCCCATTCGGCCACACCATACTGGCGGTCACGTGTTACCCCGCTGATATCATCAACAATGGCTTTACGCTCCTCAAGCAAACGGTTAAAGAATGTGCTTTTGCCCACATTGGGCCTTCCTGTTATTGCTACTGTGAAACTCATACCCCTGTCCCCTAAAGGGGAACTTAGTTTTAATGTTTAAAATTATTTCAGTCACTCTAAAATTCCCAATGTCTGAAAATATAAATACTCTTTAAATTTTACCAGCCCAGTTCCCCCTTCAGGGGGCGGAGGGGGTTTAATACCCGTATTCCTTTAGCTGAAACTCATTATCCCGCCACTTGGGTCTTACTTTTACAAACAATTCTAAAAATACTTTTCTTCCTAAAAATGCTTCAATATCTTTTCTTGCATCAGTTCCCAATTTTTTGATCATACTACCACCACCACCTAGAATAATTCCTTTTTGTGTTTCCCGCTGCACAATGATCTCGGCACTTATTTTTGTAAGTGATGCTTTCTCTTTAAACTCCTGTACCAGCACAGTTGCATGGTAAGGTATCTCTTCACCGTATAATAAAAATATTTTTTCCCGGATCATTTCACCTACAAAGAATTTGGTAGGCATATCACTCAGGTCATCGCCTTCATAAAAGGGCTGCCCTTCCGGTAAATAACTAAGTATACTTTTCAGCAGTTCATCAATACCGGTTTTATTTAAGGCAGACAGCGAAACTACCTCCTTACAATAAGGCTGGGCTGCAAAAAAAGCGGCAGTTGTTTTTAGCTGTTCGCCATTAACGGTATCGGCCTTGTTTAAAATTACAATGGCCGGCGCTTTAAGTCTCAGGGCAGAAAAGATCGCATGACTGTCATCCGTATTTTCTCTTACATCGGTTATAAGTAAGGCAACATCTGCATCTTCAAGACTGCCTTTTACAGCATCCATCATTTTTTCGTGCAGTTTGTATTTGGGTTCAATGATGCCGGGTGTATCAGAAAAAATGATCTGGTAATCTTTTTCTGTAAGGATGGCTTTTATGCGATGCCTTGTTGTTTGCACTTTGTGCGATACAATGGCCATCTTTTCTCCCATCAATGCATTGAGTAAAGTGCTTTTGCCTGCGTTAGGCTTACCGAATATGTTTACGAAACCTGATTTCATTATTTGTGATCTTTTTAAATAAATTGATTATCACAAACATGCTAAAGAATGGAGGAGATAATCAAATTCACCGGTTTAAAAAGTGGGCCGGGAATAAAATTTAAATTAGAAAAGGCTCAATCGAGCCTTTCTGATTTTTTAGTTGCGAAGACTGGGATCGAACCAGTGACCTTCGGGTTATGAGCCCGACGAGCTACCGCTGCTCTACTTCGCGGTGCAAAACTAAGGTTTTAC
>JAYUYX010000175.1:0-10585 GCA_043752205.1 Chitinophagaceae bacterium | reverse complement strand
TTGGTTTTGTTGAAATGCCTTCTGAAGATGAAGGAAAAGATGCAATGTTAGGCCTTAACAACAAAGAAGTTGAAGGTCGTGCAATGTCTGTTTCAGTTGCTAAAGAAAGAGAAGAAAGAAGTAGCAATGGCGGCGGAAGTCGTGGTGGTTACTCTAACAACCGCGGTGGCGGTGGTGGTGGAAGATGGTAATTTTTAAATAACTAATTTTCTATACAGAGCTCAGTAATGAGCTCTTTTTTTATGCTCTCTATTTAAATAATTTAGAAGCAGTAAGAAATTATACATTTGCAATGTTTAAAGAATATTTTTATCTACATGGCTTCAAATCGCAATGCTGCAGTCGGGTTTATTTTCATTACGCTTTTAATTGATGTAATTGGTTTTGGGATTATCATCCCGGTAATGCCTACCCTCATCTCTGAATTAAAAGGAGTAGATATCAGCACTGCATCTAAGTACGGCAGCTGGCTGATGTTTGCTTATGCCATTGTACAGTTTTTCTTTGCACCCATACTCGGCAGTTTGAGTGATCAACATGGCCGCAGACCTGTGCTCTTATTCTCTTTATTTGGTTTTGGTATCGATTACTTATTTCTTGCCCTGGCACCAACCTATGGCTGGTTATTCATCGGAAGGATAATTGCCGGCATAACGGGCGCCAGCATGACCACCGGTGCTGCATACATTGCCGATGTTAGCACGGCAGAAAACCGGGCAAAGAATTTTGGAATGATCGGTGCAGCATTTGGGTTAGGTTTTATCATTGGGCCTGCGATCGGTGGATTGCTTGGAGGCTTTGGCCCCAGGGTTCCTTTTTATGCTGCTGCCTTGTTGGCATTGTTAAACTGGGGTTATGGTTATTTTGTATTACCCGAATCTTTGAGCAAAGAAAATCGCCGTGCATTCAACTGGAAAAGAGCTAATCCTGTTGGTTCATTAATGCATTTAAAAAAATATCCCGCCATTGGTGGATTAGCGGTTTCCATTTTACTTATTTATACAGCAGCACACGCCGTAATGAGCAACTGGAGTTATTTTACTATGTATCGGTTTAACTGGAGCGAGGGTATGGTGGGTATCTCGCTTGCAGTTGTGGGTGTATTGGTGGCAACCGTGCAGGGCGGGTTGATCCGGATCATTAATCCAAGACTGGGCAATGAAAGATCTGTGTACACCGGACTGGCATTATATGCGATAGGAATGTTATTATTCGGCATTGCCAACCAAAGCTGGATGATGTTTGCTTTTTTAGTACCTTATTGCCTGGGTGGTATTGCCATGCCGGCCATACAATCTATAATGGCGGGGCATGTGCCGGCCAATGTACAAGGCGAATTGCAGGGAACAGTAACGAGCCTGATGAGCCTTGCTGCTATCATCGGCCCATTGCTGATGAACAATTTATTCTTTTACTTTACACATGGTGAAGCGCCCATGCATTTGCCCGGTGCTCCATTTTTACTGGGAGCTGTATTAATGGCCATCAGTGCGGTGATTGCATACAGAACATTACATCCAAATAAAAGCACAGCGTAATATGATCAGTGGGATAAATGATTTTAAAAACGTTTTCTTCATCGGTGTGGCCGGCGTGGGCATGAGTGCCATTGCACAATACCTGGCAGGCATTGATAAAAAAGTAAGTGGCAGTGACCGTTATTTTAAGGAAGGGGAGTTCAATGAAACCAAAGAAAAGCTGGAAGCTGATGGCATACAATGCTTTTTACAGAACGGTGAAGGGATCACCATTGAAACTGATCTTGTTGTGGTTTCAACAGCCATAGAAGATACAGTTGTTGAAGTGCAGAAAGCAAAGCAGCTCAACATACCCATCATTAAAAGATCAGAACTGCTGGCTCTTATTGCAAAAAGTAAAAGAACCATTGCTGTTGGCGGAACATCAGGAAAAAGCACCACCAGCGCCATGTTATTTGATATACTGGATAAAGCCGGATTGGAGCCCAGCATCATCAGTGGTGCCGGTTTAGTCAGCATTATTAAAGAAGGTAAAATTGGTAATGCAAAAGTTGGAGCAGGCGAGTGGCTGGTGATAGAAGCAGATGAAAGCGACGGCAGCATTGTTCATTATCATCCTGAAATTGGTTTGTTATTGAACGTTGATAAAGACCACCAGGAAATTGATGAGCTGATGAGCATCTTCGGGATCTTTAAGAACAACAGTAACAAATTTATCGTCAATCAATCCAATGCTTTAGCAAAACAGCTTTCGCAAAATATACAGCAGGATTTTTCTTCGGATGAAAATTTCGAAGCAGGTTTCATTGCTACTGATTTTATTCAGAAGGGGTTCCGCATCCAATTCACGATTCACGATTCACGATTCACGATCAACAGCATTGGCCAGCATAACATGGAAAATGCTTTAGCCGCCGTTGCTGTTGCCAATCAAATAGGCGTTGATCTGCAAACCTGTGTTTCTGCTTTAAAAAATTATGAAGGCATTTACCGCCGTAACCAGGTGCTGGGAAATAAAAATGGTGTTTGGGTTATTGATGATTATGCACATAACCCCGTTAAATGTGCTTCGGCAATCAGGGCCTGTCAGCCTGTTGCAGATAAAGTAGTGGCCTGGTTCCAACCGCATGGCTATGGACCCACCCGTTTTTTACGAGCCGATTTTGTAAAAGAGATCGCTGCTGCATTAAGGCCGCAGGATGAGATCTGGATGAGCGAGATCTTTTATGCCGGTGGAACTGCTGTTAAAGATATTTCAGCTAATGATCTTATTAATGATATCAAAGCATTAGGAAAGAACGCATTTTTTATTGAGCACAGGAATGAATTTGTAGAAACAGTAAGGCCACATCTTTCTGGCAATTCTGTATTACTTTTAATGGGGGCAAGAGACCCCTCATTAGAGATTTTCTCTAAATCAGTTTTCGAAAATTTATAACTAACATCGCTGCTATGCAAAAGCTAATATTAACGCTTCTTTTTAGTTTTAACCTTTTAATTCTGCAGGCTCAAACTCCTAAGGTTGATCTTGTAAATACATTGATGGGCACCGATTCAAAGCCATCGCTTTCCAATGGTAATACCTATCCGGCTATCGGTACGCCCTGGGGCATGAATTACTGGACACCGCAAACCAATAAAAATGGAGATGGCTGGCAGTATATGTACACAGCAGAAAAGATCATCGGCTTTAAACAAACGCACCAGCCCTCGCCCTGGATGAATGATTACGGCCAATTCTCCATCATGCCTGCAACAGGTGGTATGAAATGGAAGGAAACAGAAAGGGGCAGCTGGTTCTCACACAAGGCTGAAGAAGCAAGGCCATATTATTACAAAGTATATTTAGCCGATGCAGATATTACAACAGAATTTACAGCTACAGAGCGTGCTGCATATTTTCAATTCACTTTTCCAAAATCCGACAGCTCATCTTTTATCATCGATGCGTTTGATAAAGGTTCTTATATAAAAGTTATCCCGGAAGAGAAAAAGATCATCGGCTACAGCACCCGCTACAGGCGTGGCAAGCTCATCAATTTTAAAAATTATTTTGTTATTTATTTTGATAAGGCATTTGATTATAAAAAAACTATCAGCGAAAATTCGGCACTCATCGATTCGCTGGAAATAAACAACAGCCATGCGCTTGCCGTTGTTGGATTCAAGACAAAAAAAGGAGAAGTAGTGAGAGCAAGAGTAGCTTCTTCCTTTATCAGTTTTGAACAGGCCGAACAGAATTTAAAAGAGCTTGGTAATAGCAGTTTCGAAACACTCAAAGCTCAAACAAAAAATAAATGGGAAAAAGTATTGAATGCAGCGCAGGTGGAAGGTGGAACAGAAGAGCAGACAAAAACTTTCTATTCATGTCTTTACCGCACGGTAATGTTCCCCAATAAATTGTACGAGATCGATGCTAACAATAAGATCGTGCATTACAGTCCTTATAACGGACAGATACTACCGGGTTATATGTACGGTGGCACCGGCTTCTGGGATACCTTCCGTGCATTATATCCATTACTCAACTTGTTATATCCATCGATAAATAAAGAAATGCAGGAAGGCCTCATCAACGATTATAAAGAAGGTGGCTGGCTGCCGGAATGGAGCAGTCCCGGTTATGCCGATATCATGATCGGTAACAATTCTGCATCGGTTGTAAGTGAAGCATACATCAAAGGCTTGCGTGGTTACGATATTGAAACATTGTACCAGGCTTTACTGCATGGTGCAAACAATGAAGGGCCCATGACCGCTGTCGGCCGCAAAGGCGTTGAGTATTACAATCGCCTGGGCTATGTACCCTATGATGTAAAGATCAATGAGAATGCAGCACGAACTTTAGAATATGCTTACGATGATTTCGCTATTTACAAACTGGCAAAAGCATTGAACAAACCCAAAGCAGAAATTGAACTCTATGCAAAACGCTGTTTGAACTACCGCAATCTTTTTGATCCCGAAACAAAACTCATGAGGGGTAAGAATGCGGATGGTAAATTTCAATCGCCTTTTAACCCCGTTAAATGGGGAGATGCATTTACCGAAGGAAACAGCTGGCATTACAGCTGGAGTGTTTTTCATGATGTGCAGGGATTGATAGACCTGATGGGTGGTAAAGAAATGTTTGTAAAGATGATCGACTCTGTTTTTTCCATGGCGCCAACCTTTGATGATACTTATTATGGCGGCACCATTCACGAAATAAGGGAAATGCAGATTGCCGGTATGGGACAATATGCTCATGGCAACCAACCCATACAGCACATGATCTATTTATACAATTATGCAGGCCAGCCCTGGAAAACGCAGTACTGGAGCCGTGAAGTGATGAACCGCATGTACAAACCTACACCCGATGGTTATTGCGGCGATGAGGACAATGGGCAGACCAGTGCCTGGTACGTGTTTTCGGCCCTGGGCTTTTACCCCGTATGCCCGGCATCAGATCAATATGTAATGGGGGCGCCCCTGTTTAAAAAGATGACGCTTAATTTAGAGAATGGTAAAAAATTCATCATTGAAGCGCCACTAAACAATGAACATAATAAATACATACAATCTGTAACCAACAATGGATTGAGTTACACTAAAAATTGGTTAAATCACTTCGAAATATTAAAAGGCGGAAAGTTAAAGATTAATTTAGCATCCAAACCGGCACAATTATGGGGGACTTCCAAAGCTGATGTTCCTTATTCTTTTTCGGTGGACGAAAAATAAATTAAAATTTAAGTAAGATGAAGTTTTTGCTCAGCATACTGTTTATTTGTGGTACCCTGGCCCTGCATGCACAAAACAACAGCAACAACAGGGCGCTGATCTATAACAAGGAACTGAAAATGCTTATTGGTACCTGGACAGGCAATATAGTTCTTACAGATCCCAAAAAGAATAACCAGCAGTTTACCCTGCCCACCAAACTGGTAATCACTGATAAAAATGATTCACTGTCTGTGATATTTTTTTATACTAATTCAGATGGGAAAGAAGTATCGGATACCAGTAGCCTACGGATCTATGATAAGGAAGATAAATTAAAGATCGACGGGGAAATGTACGATATTGTATCTACTGTTCGCAAAGGGCCTTCAGCGCAGGTTGTTGGAGAAAAGCAGGGTTTTGATGATAAAAGGGTTGCCGACCTACGGCAAACAATTCTCTTTAGTCCCAACAATTTAAAGATCGTTAAAGAGGTACGGTTCATGGAGAATGAATTCTTCTTTATCCGCAGCAGGTCTACTTTCATAAGAAAATAATTCTTCAACACATCCAAATTTTTAAACGTTTAGGCTGTCAGCTTGAGCCTGTCGAAGGCGGGTTAATTCGACTATTACCGGGTTCGACAAGCCTGTCTGCCGACAAAGGCAGGCTCACCCTGACAACTTTTTTTTATGCAATCCCTATAAGATAGCTTAGGTATTTCTTTGCTTCTTTGCGATCACTTTGCGCCTTTGCGTGAAAATTGCATCTTTGTCTAAACTTTTCCATGACCACTTTAATAACCAACATACAGCAATTACTAAATACGAGGGAAGAGACTGCACTCCTGCGTGGCCCGGCTCTTGCTCATTTACCTTCAATAGTAGATGCTTTCCTTTTAATTGAAGATGGGATCATCACTGAATACGGGCCGATGTATGAGTTGGAATTAAAAGTCCCTAACCTTCCTAAAGCTGTGATTGATGCAGCAGGGCAATTTGTGATGCCGGCCTGGTGCGACAGCCATACCCATATTGTTTTTGCAAAGACCCGTGAAGAAGAATTCATTGATAAAATAAAAGGTGTGAGCTATGCAGAGATAGCAACAAAAGGTGGAGGCATTTTAAACTCTGCTAATAAATTAAATGCAGCAAGCGAAGATGAACTTTTCAACAGTGCATGGAGCAGGTTAGAAGAAGTATCTAAACTCGGTACCGGTGCCATCGAAATAAAAAGCGGCTATGGTTTAACTGTAGAAGGGGAGTTGAAGATGCTGAGAGTTATTAAAAAACTTAAAGAGAAGTCAGGCCTTTCTATCAAATCAACCTTTCTTGCAGCACACACTTACCCACTGGCTTTTAAAGAAAACCACCAGGGTTATATTGATAGTATAATTAACGAAATGCTGCCTGTTATTGCCGCAGAAAAGCTGGCCGATTATATTGATGTCTTCTGCGAAACCGGTTTTTTCTCTCCCGAAGAAATGGAAACCATCTGCAAAGCGGGAATGAGTTACGGCCTTAAACCCAAGCTGCATGTTAACCAATTAAACAGTATTGGTGGCATTGAAAGCGCCATTAAATTAAATGCCTTATCCGTTGATCATCTGGAAACTATGACAGACGATGATGTAAAATTATTAAGCGGTTCCAATACTATCGGTACCCTGTTGCCAACCGCCGCTTTCTTCTTAAGAATGCAATACCAACCCGCCAGGCAGCTCATAGATTCCGGCTGCGCCATTGCTCTTGCCAGTGATTATAACCCGGGCTCTTCACCATCGGGTAATATGAACTTTGTGGTTGCACTCAGCTGTATACAAATGAAAATGCTGCCCGAAGAAGCGATTAATGCAACAACCATCAATGGGGCTTATGCCATGGAGCTGCAAAACGAACTCGGCAGCATAACCATCGGTAAAAAAGCCAACCTTATTTTTACAAAGCCAATTCCTTCTATTGCATACTTACCTTATTCTTTCGGGAGTAATTTGATTGATAAAGTGATGATAAATGGAAATTTAATTTAAATGGTATGAAAAAACTGATAATGCTGTTCTTTGCATTTTTATTTAGTGGTTATGTAAATGCACAAACTGATTGTTCCATGTATCATAAAGGATATTTTATGTATACTGATTCTTTGGAAAATACCATTTTAGTACATCGTAAAAACAAATATCAATACGAATACAACCGGAAAACAAAAGTAAAAACTCAATATAGGATAAACTGGAATCATGATTGTGAGTATACCATTACACAAGCCATTACAAACTCTAAATCACGCAAAAAATATAAAAATTCAGTTACCGGTGTTATTATTTCCAAAGGAGATGGTGCCAATGGCTATCATTATACCTGTAACTGTAAAGGAGAAATTATAAAAGGAAGTGAAGGCTTTATGAAAAAAATTACAAAGCAGGAGTTTTATGAACGTTATTAATTCAAACTTATAATAGTTTAGTTTTCTTGCTTTACTTTTTTCTTGATTGGTAACCATATATTTGCTCAGGCCACGGGTATATTAATACTACCTTTAAGCCAATCAAAACATTATTATGAAAAAAATCTTTTTTGTATTTGCTGTAACCGCCTTTTTGTCCTCCTCTTGTAAAAAGGATAATAGGTGTTGGGTAATTGTTGATTGTATTGGTAATGACCTTGAGAATCGTTGCGGCTCAGAAAATGAAATTCGGGTTTATTGTGCCGCAAACAGTTCACCCGGGTGTTCCTGGACTTATAGAAGTGAATAATTTCGCAACATAGCTTATAAATATTAGCTTTCAGGCAAAGCTTCAAAGTCGCAAAGGTCCTTTGCGGCTTTTGTATTTTCGTTTACGGTTTTGCGTGCAACATTTCAAAAATATAATTAGCATTTCCCATCTTTTGTTCTCAGCGGAATGACAAATACAGTTCCAACGCTTCTTATTAATTGTTCTTTACTTTTTTACCTTGATACGCCCAATCAGCTGGCTATTAATTATAAAAACACTTTAAACCTTTCAAAACAATATTTCATCAGCGCCTCCCGGTCATCAGGATGAGCAATATCAATTAATAGTTTTGCCCGCTGCCTTAAATTCTTACCAAATAAAAATGCAACACCATATTCGGTAACCACGTAATGTACATGCCCACGGGTAGTAACCACACCGGCACCTTCTCTTAAATAGGGTACAATACGGGGTATGCCTTTAGCAGTGCGGCTATTCAGTGCAATGATGGGTTTGCCACCAACACTTAATGCAGCCCCACGCATAAAATCGAGCTGGCCGCCAATACCGCTGTACTGCAACTGGCCAATACTGTCGGCACAAACCTGCCCGGTAAGGTCAACTTCAATGGCGCTGTTAATAGCGATCACTTTTGGGTTCTGGCGTATTACGTGTGGGTTGTTTACATAGGCAATATCCAGGAAGTTAAAAGAAGAATTATCATGCACATAATCGTATAATCTTTTGCTGCCAATAGCAAAGGAGGTAACCGTTTTATTGGGATGCTTCGACTTCATTTTATTATTGATCACATCTTTTTCCACCAGGTCAATAATACCATCGCTCAACATTTCTGTATGCACACCTAAATTTTTATGACCGCTTAAAAAGGATAACACCGCATCCGGTATGGTGCCAATACCCATCTGCAGGGTACTGCCATCCTCGATCATATCGGCAATATTTTTACCGATCAGCAGTTCTGTTTTTCCAACCTTGCTGCCGTAACTCTCTTCCGGCAGCGGCGACTCATGTAAAACCATTTTGGTAAACCGCTCAATATGTATCATCCCATCGCCATGTGTACGGGGCATCATGGGATTAACCAATGCAATGGTATGCTTTGCACTGTCAACCGCAGCACGGGCAATATCAACCGATACACCCAATGAACAGTAACCATGTGCATCCGGTGCCGATACCTGCACGATGGCAGTATCCAGTTCCAGTATTTTATTAATGAACAGGTGTGGAATATCACTCAGGAACACCGGTATAAAATCGGCTCTGCCTTCGGCTACCGCTTCCCTTATGGGTGCAGATACAAATAATGAATTAAAATGAAAGCTGTCCTGGTACTCCGGTTTAATGATCTCCAGTTCCCCTTTTAACGTGATAGCTACCAGCTCAACATTTTTCAGCCTGCTGCTTTCTTTAGCCAGTTCGTTCAACAGGTAGGTTGGTGTACACACACTGCCATGAATAAAGACACGGGTATTGCTTTCAATAATGGATAATGCTTCTTTTGGGGTAACGTAATTGTATGGATGGATCATGATATTGTATTTACTGCAAAAATCCTGCTTATTAAAATATTCTCAGCAAATATTAATCATAGTAGTACATGATATTTGTTTTAAAGGGGGAACCACTAAGACACGAAGTCACAAAGGTTCACTAAGGAATTCTTTGTGCTACTTAGTGCCTTAGTGCCTTTGTGGTTCAATTTTCTTAATTTTAAAAATAAAAACCAGCATGCAGCTTATAGAATGTGTCCCAAACTTCTCCGAAGGCAACGACCTCAACCTCATCAAACAAATAACCGATGAAATAGAAAAGGTTGAAGGCGTACGCTTATTAAATGTAGATCCGGGCAAAGCCACCAACCGCACCGTTGTAACCATGGTAGGCGAACCCGCCAGGGTAATTGAAGCCGCATTCAACGCCATAAAAAAAGCAGGCGAGCTTATAGACATGAGCAAACACAAAGGCGAACACCCAAGGATGGGCGCAACAGACGTTTGTCCGCTGATACCAATTGCAAACATTACGATGGAAGAAACGGCAAAGTTTGCACTGCAGTTGGCTAAAAGGGTAGGAGAAGAACTGAACATCCCCGTTTATTTATACGAAGCTGCACAGCCTGATACTTCAAGAAATAATTTATCTGTTATCCGTGCCGGCGAATACGAAGGTTTTTTTAAGAAGATAAAAGAGCCGAAGTGGAAACCCGATTTTGGCCCTGCGGAATTTGATGCAAAGCGTGGCGGGACGGTGATAGGTGCCAGGGATTTTTTAGTGGCTTATAATATTAACCTCAATACCACTTCCACCCGCAGGGCCAATGCCATTGCCTTTGATGTAAGGGAAGCAGGCAGGAATGTGGAAGTGGATGGTAAGAAAGTTAACCAGCCCGGCACATTGAAAAGCGTAAAAGCCATCGGCTGGTTCATTGAAGAATATGGTGTGGCACAGATCTCTATGAACCTCACCAATATCAATATCACACCCGTGCATATTGCATTTGATGAAGTGTGCAATAAAGCAACAGCAAGGGGCATACGGGTTACGGGAAGCGAACTGGTAGGGTTGATCCCTTTAAAATCCATGACCGATGCCGGCAAATATTTTTTAGAAAAGCAAAAGCGCAGCACCGGGGTTAGTGAAAAAGAACTTATAAAAATTG
>JAYUYX010000174.1:0-4293 GCA_043752205.1 Chitinophagaceae bacterium | reverse complement strand
CCATTAAATGCTGTATTACCTTGTTTATTTATTAAATTATTGAAAGTATAATAAGCCTGCAAGCCGGGTTGGGTTGTGGGATTTGGTAAAGAGGTATTCATATAGGTTTGTAACTGGGACTGGGAACGGACTACATTCCAAATTCGTACTTCGTTAATATAACCAACAAAGTTTCCAGGGTCATTAAAAGCATGTTCCTCAAACCCAATAGTTGTAAGGCTATTGTTTACAAGTAAATTGCCGGTAGCATTTATCTGGTTTACCAAATAGCCGTTTCGGTAATATTTTAGGGTGTTGCCATTGTATACCATAGCAACATGGTAAGTTTTGTTGAGCAAACTGGGGCATGGGGATGCCAGTCCAAAATAACCATTGGTAGTATATATTTCTGCAAGTTCTGCGGCTAAATGATAATTCCAGTCAAGGGTAAATCCGGGGGTTTTTTTTGAAACCAGGTCAATGGAAGCAACAAGTTGTTGATTTGTATAAGCAGTTCTATTATAATTGGCTTCAATGGTTAATTCGGTGCCGGCTACGTCAATATCACCCACTTTTACAAAAGAAGGAATTAATTCGGTATAAAGCCAATTATTGCAGGCTACAGGGATTGCGCAACTATCAGCAACAAATGTGCAATTGGGGTTTGTGGCATTGATCGCAGATGCACCATTTAATGTTGCATTAAAAACTGCATTGCCCTGCTTATTAAGTAAATTATCGAAAGTGTAATATCCCATTAACCCGGTTTGGGTAGTAGGGTTGGGTAAAACATTATTCATGTATGTTTGGAGCTGAGCCTGTGTTCGGGCAACATTCCATATTCTAACTTCATTGGTAAATCCTTTGAATTGATTATCCGGTGGAAAGCCGGCAGCTGCAACCTGCGCAATTGTGGTTAGGAAGTTATTTGTGATCATATTACCGGTACAGGCCACTTGGCTAAGTAAAAAACCATTGCGGTAATATTTTAAAGTAGTACCATTATACACCATTGCTACGTGATAAGTTTTATTAAGTTCCGGGGGGCAACTTTGAAAAGTGGATTTATAACCGTTGGTTGTTGTGATCTCACATCCGTTTGGTAATAAGGCATAATTTACATCGGTAGAATTTGAATGTTTAGAAACCAGGTGGCCATAATACAGTCCACCATTCAGCGGGGCTGTTCTGTTAAAAACAGCTTCAACAGTTAGTTGGTTTCCGGTAATATCTAAATCTCCAATTGTAGCATAATCATTTTGATTTGGGGTGCTGAGCCAGTTGTTGCAAGTTAATGAGCAGATATTTACTACAACCTTTACAAAAGCAGAATCTATACATCCATCAGTATCAGTAATAACCACTTTATAGTCTGTGGTTACTGCAGGCGAAGCTTTAGGATTGCTGATATTCGGATTACTAAGCCCTGTAACGGGAGTCCATTGATAAGTGATACCTCCATTTGCCTGTAACTGCACAGAATCAAATCTGCAGGTTTCCAGCTGAGAGTTGGAAACGTTACTTTTCTTGAAATCGGAAAAGAATCCATACATACAACCTCCATTGGATGCAGTTACATTAAAAAATCCGAGTTGAAATTTTCCTGTAGTATTGCTAAATCGGGTCGCCACATTTAGCGGCATGGATGCAGTTACATCTTTTTTAGCATAAACATAAGCACCACTTGTACCCGTTAATGGAGAAAAATCTGCGGCTGTGATGATCCCTCCAACGCCATTAACTAAAAAACTACCCTGGTTCCCGGCTTTAGTAACAAGCATAACACTTGCATTCCCACCGTTACTGGTTCTTACAATTGATACTGATGACGAACCTGTACAAGTTAGTTTGGGAATAACTGCAGCTCCAACCTCACAACCCGAGCCCGTATAATGAAATACACTAGCGGCTTTGTTAGTTGTAATATATAAAGAAGGCATTGCTGATGTCATATCAAATTCGAATGACTGCCCTGAGTTAATTGTTGCTGCCGCTACTGCATTACCATTTAAATAGATATTCGTACTGTTTTGACTGGCGGTTATTACAACTTTATCTCTTGTTGTAAGGTTCCCTCTTACTACGGCAAATTCAAAGCCATATATTGGAGTTGGTATAAGCTGGTCACCTGCAAGGTCGGCACAGGCACCATCGGAAAATAATAGGTCTTCATAGGTAGTAACTGAAACAGGTTTATCTGAAACTACTTTACTGCCATTTAACATGCTGATGCCATTGCGGTATAGGCCAATGCAGGCATAACTTTGTCCTTTGTTTAAAGTTATCGTAAACGGAACATTTGCCGGATGGTTGATCAATGCTTTAGTGGGCGTAACAGTTACAGTGGTATTGTTCTGTGTTGCTACAATATCGAAACCAGCTCTGGCATTTGGATGCCGGACGGTATCTACAGCCCATGTTAATTGTGAGGGCACATAAAATTCATTACCGATTGCGTTTCTGCCTTTTAGGGAAAACAATTCCGGGTTACAATTACATGTAGTACTGTTTACTTCATAATAAGCTGTTATGTCAGTTGTAGATTGAATGTAAATCCCTTTATTACCCACATTGGCAGGATCAGAATTTTCAATCAAATTAATCCAGGGAGTAATATCAATGGTGGAGGTTGAACTGGCCGGGATATTTATATTAATTGGAGTAAAACCCGGGTTTGCAGGTATCGAAATAGTTACATTAGCCGCAGAGGTAAAAGAGGTAAGCCTTAAATAAATAGGACGGTCAAATTCGCCATAAAGCGGATGGTTGACAACTTCAATATCCGGTGCTGCAAACCAAAAAGCTGTATCTGTTTGAGCAAAGCCTATACTTTTACAGAGTGAAAATAAAAATAGTAAGAATATTTTTTTCATAACAGTTATTACAGGGATGGTATTAAGTGCCAAATTACCAAAATTTTATAGCAATCCTACGTAATTATGAGGTGTTATTGCCTTTAACTCTTTTTTTAAAGTTGCAGATACCTTTAAGGAAGAAATAAATTGATGTATTGATTTCTTATCAATAACATTTTTGCCCCTTGTAAGATCTTTAAGTGCCTCATAAGGTTTGGGATAATTCTCACGGCGTAAAATAGTTTGTATGGCTTCGGCAACAACAGCCCAGTTATTATCCAGGTCGGCTTTTAATTTGGCTTCATGTAAAACTAATTTGCTGATCCCTTTTTCTGCTGACCTGATGGCTAGCAGTGTATGAGCAATAGGAATACCTATGTTTCTTAACACCGTAGAATCGGTAAGATCTCTTTGCAAACGGGAAACCGGTAGTTTGGCTGAAAAGTGTTCCAGCAAAGCATTTGCAATGCCTAAGTTACCTTCTGCATTTTCAAAATCTATAGGGTTTACTTTATGTGGCATGGCACTGCTGCCAATTTCTCCTTTTTTTGTTTGTTGCTTAAAATAATCCATGCTGATGTATGCCCACATATCCCGGCAAAAATCAATGATGATCGTATTGATCCGTTTTATGGCATCAAAATGTGCAGCAAGGGTATCAAAATGTTCTATCTGCGTAGTGTATTGCTGGCGCTGTAAACCAAGTTTGTTTTCAGTAAAATCATTGGCAAATTTTACCCAGTTGTGTTTTGGAAATGCCACATGGTGTGCATTGAAATTGCCGGTAGCACCACCAAATTTTGCTGTAAAAGGAATGTAACTGAATAACTGTATCTGGTTCTCCAGTCTTTCTACAAACACCATCATTTCCTTTCCCAGTCGTGTAGGGCTTGCCGGCTGTCCATGTGTACGTGCCAGCATGGGTATATCTTTCCAGGCAATTGCCAGTTTGCCAATGGTATGCTGCAGGTTTATAACAGCAGGCAGGTATTCCAGTTCAATGCTGTTCTTCCATAGTAAGGGAATAGCTGTGTTGTTGATATCCTGTGAGGTTAATCCAAAATGAACCCACTCTTTTAAATGGCCGGCATTACAATTATCCAAAGCAGTTTTAATAAAATATTCAACCGCTTTTACATCATGGTTGGTAATGGCCTCTGTTTTTTTAATCACTTCAGCATTCTCCAATGAAAATTCCTCTGCAATTTTCAGCAACTGTCCTTTTGTTTTAGAATCAACTTTAAAAATTTTTTTTTCTGCTAAAAACAGAAAATACGCTATCTCGACTATTACCCGGTATTTTATCAAAGCAAATTCACTAAAGTATTCGCTTAATTGCTCTACTTGTTTACGGTAACGTCCGTCGATGGGGGATATAGCAGTAAGTTGATTTAAATCCATGATGTTGCAGTAAATTTGCCGCAAAAATACATTAATTGGCACAGAAGATAAAGGTAGG